>JACQJM010000223.1 GCA_016205045.1 Elusimicrobiota bacterium
CCCCTGACCCCTGACCCCTGTTTTTTTATAATCCCGCAGTGCCCGTGATCGGTATATTCGCAAAAACATAGATCCGTTATGACCATCAGCCCGGGCACATCTTCTTTCAAAGCCCGCGCCGCCTTTTGGATGATCCCTTTAGAATCATAGGCTCCCGAAGCGTGGGCGTCTTTATCCTCAGGAATCCCAAAAAGAATCACCGCAGGGATACCTAAGCCACACAACCGCTTCGCCTCTCCAACAAGCATGTCTACTGAAAATTGAAAATGGCCCGGCATGGAAGAAATGGGTCTTTTTTCTTGTTCCCCAGGACGAACAAAAAGAGGTGCCACCAAATCCTGGACATCCATCTGAGTCTCGCGAACCAGATTTCTCAAGGATTCAGAGGAACGTAAACGTCGTAGACGGGTGGTGGGAAAAGACATTTTTATTGAGAGGGATTAAGGGATTGGGTGATTAGGAGATTGAGGGTTCTCATAAACTATAAATCTCTTAATCCCTTAATTCCCTAATCCCCTACCATGATACCAAACTCCGTCGAGAGAGTCAAAAATTACCGCCCCGAAAGTCGGGATTGATCCCTCACTTGGGCTCCTGTCGTCCCTCACTTCGGCCGCTTTGCAAGCTCGGGATAGCAGTGCGGCAAAGTGAGGGACACAACATTTTGGAACAACCAGCAACCCTCTAATGGGGAACGCGAGAGTGATGGGAATGAGCTTTAAACAGGAGCCCCAAGTGAGGGATTGACATTCCGAGGTTTTGGGGTTATCCTTATTAAATCAGCATATTTTAGATATGCCCGCACAAACTCACCAAACGCTTCTGATCTCAACGGATGAGGGGTTTCGCCACGAACTGGCAGAGATTTTTAAGCAAAAAGAAGAAATCCTCCAGTGCGTGATGACCTACTCCGAAGCATGGCAGCACATGACCCATGCTTCGCTTAACTTTTCCCAAGTCCATATTCTAGCCGATGAACAAGCCTTGCGCCAAGAAGATAAGAAACTTCTAATCCAGCTTCAGCAACAAAATCCTTTCCGCTCTTTAATTTTTTTAGAACCTGTCTCCGATATGCAGTTCTCGCCGGGTCGGCCGCTTCGATTTCACGTGCCCCTGGATAACCAGTTCATCTCCACGGTCCGAAGCCTGGAGGGACAGATCGTGGTATTTTTAGTCGATCCCACCGTGTTTCTCTGCGAGGCCGTGCAGTCCGAAATTCAATCTCTGGGAATACATCCTCTGGTCTTAGACTCTCCTTTCTCCCTCATCGATATTTTACAGAAGGCCCAAACTCAAATGAACGTTCCCTCCT
Source organism: Elusimicrobiota bacterium (assembly GCA_016205045.1). Taxonomy (GTDB): domain Bacteria; phylum Elusimicrobiota; class Elusimicrobia; order JACQJN01; family JACQJN01; genus JACQJM01. The sequence continues at coordinate 1,313 of JACQJM010000223.1, forward strand.
CTAAAGGTCTGATGGATATGTTCGCGGGAAAGAAGAAAGAGTTTGAGATGCCCCGTGCCGCGGTGGTTCTTTGGGAAAGAGGTCTCACGGAACAAGAAGAAATGGAGCGCCAGCTCCAAAAAATCCATCCTCAACTTCGCTGCATTCTAGTTCTAAGCGGCAGTCCTCTCTCCCAGACAGAAGCCATGCTGCGCCTGAATAAACCTGCCGCTTTATCCAAAGCTTACGCTCCTTGGATTCCACGGCTCCTTCATCGAGAACTTGTGGAGGATCCTCACTCTAAGGGACGCGTCCTTCTGGTAGATAATTACAAGCCGGAGCTTCTTTCCCTTTCCAAAGGGCTCTGGACAGAGGGCTATGAAATAGTAGCTTCCACTCAGACGGAAAAAGCCTTGGAGATCGCTCAGTCCCGGCGATTTCACATTGCCGTGGTGGGCTCCGCCTTGATTCACGCCAACCTGACCGGAAAAGATCTTTCTTTGAAGTTGCGAGAATTAGATCCCGACATCCGCATTATCATGTTGGTCGATCGTTATCCCATTCAGGCAGCCCTTCAGGGCCTAAGCCAAGTGGTGGAGGTGGGCTTAGATGACTGCCTATTAAAACCTGTTGAACCCTCACGGCTTCAATTTTCCATTAGCCGTGCCTTAGAAAAAAGAAAACTAATCCTAGAGAACCTCCGTCTGATTGAAGAACTTCAAAGAGCTAATCAACAATTAGAACAGCACACGAATTTCCAATCCAAATTCTTTGCGATGGTCACTCACGATGTTAAAAATCCTCTGGCCGCCATCATGGGTTATGCCAAGCTGATGCTCCCCCGCATGCAAAAACCCAATGACGTACAAGCCTGCCAAACCATCATCCAGGCCAGCGAGATCCTCAACACCCTAGTCACTGACCTGGTGGATCTGGCCGCCATTCAATCCGGGAAACTGCGCATTGATCCTGGGCCCATGGATTTAGCCCAAGCCGTCCGAGAGGTCCAGTCTAGAATAACCCTCGTAGCCCAACAGAAGAAAATCAATTTTATTGTGGGACCTTTGCCACGCACTTTGCCCATGCAGGGTGATCCTCACCGCATCGCCCAGGTGCTGACCAATCTCTGCACCAATGCCATTCAGTACACCTCCGCAGAAGGGCAGGTAAGCCTGAGTCTTCGTCTGGAGTCAGGAGAGGCGGAAATAAGCGTGGAAGACACCGGTATCGGCATTCCCACAGAAGACCTGCCTCGCATTTTTGATCGATTTTTTCAAAGCGCCAACGCTCAAAAATTTCGCAAGGGGGGCTTTGGCCTAGGGCTCACTATTACCAAGGAAATTGTAGAAGCTCACGGGGGTAAGATCAATGTGGAAAGTCATTTGGATCGTGGTTCACGATTTTACTTTACTCTCCCCTTGATCTCTCCTTCCTCCTCAGCAGGGGAAGAACTTCAAATGCCCCAGGCACCCAACACACCCAATGCGCCCGTTCAATATTAAGAGCCTATCCCAACAACTCATAGGGGAAATGAGTTTTTCTTGTTCTCTTTTTTAGTATACTCTCAAAAATGGCTTCCGCAGGGACGGCTCTTATTTTGGTGGTGGATGACGATAAGCACATCTCCAAATTGCTGGAGGAAGTGTTGCAGGAAGAAGGCTACACCATCCAGATGGCGCACACACTTTTCAATGCCCAAGGTCTTCTGCAGCGCACCCCCCCTGATTTGATCGTTCTGGACCGTCATCTGCCGGATGGGGACGGGGTGGATTTGTGCCTGCAACTGAAAAAAGAAGAGCGGACTAAAAATATCCCCATTTTATTTCTCACTGCCAAGAAAGAGGTTCCCGAACGCGTGCTGGGATTACGAGCCGGGGGAGATGATTACCTCACAAAACCTTTCAGCCCTCAAGAACTTACGGCTCGAGTCAAAGCTATTCTGCGCCGAAGCATGATCCCTGTAGCGGGAAAAGCCCTGCTGGAGGCAGGGCCTGTGCGCTTAGATATGGAGGCTCGAAAAGCCTACTTTAACAACAAGGAATTAGAACTGTGGCCTAAAGAATATGATCTGCTGGTAACCTTTCTGGAACGCCGGAATCGTGTTCTCACCCGAGATTTCCTCATGCAGCATGTCTGGGGGTCCGGAAAAGAAGCGGAACTGACCAGCAATGTCGTGGATGTCACCATCGGAAACCTAAGAAAAAAGCTGAGCCATTTCGGAGACAGCATTACCGCTGTTCGTGGTTATGGATACCGCTTCGACTACGAAGAAACCAACAAGAAAAGTAAATAATCCCCCCATTCCCGCATACCTCTTCATTAAATATTAATTCAACCTTCAGGAAATCTTAATCTGGGCCGATTAGACTATCGGGGTGGAACCCACCCCTTAGGAGGGCAGATGACGGTTACACTTCAAAGCCATACAAGTTCGGGTAAAGAAAGGCGTGCGGCTCCGCGTGTTTCCCTGGATTTCCCTGCCGCTATTCGTGCGGGATCTTCCGATCAACAGGCCTCGGTTTCCAACATGGTCATCACCAATATCAGTGAAACGGGATTAGGAATCGTGGGTTCGGCCCAGCTTCATATCGGAACTATCTATAATTTTCTATTTAAACTTTCGGATGGCACTCCAGTAAATGGAAAAGCTCGCATTGTCTGGAAACACCCTAATCCCTATATTCAAACTTACGGAGCTCGAGTAGAAACGATCAACTGGTGGGGCAAACGGCGGCTCCTGGGAACACTCTCCAAATTTATGGGCCATAAAAACGGGCGCCCTCTCATCTTAAAGCTTCTGGGATGGTCCCTTGTCATTCTTTTGGGAGGAAAAGGCCTCTTGCTTCTTCATTCATTGGGATGGCCCGTTTTCTTTCTGACGGTAGCCATGGGTTCGCTCTATTGGTTTTTTTTCAAAACCCTCAAATAATGAAAAAAAATAAAACTTGGTTCCTGATCGTCTTTGGCGCCTCCCTGATCTCGTTGGAGAGCAGGAACATTCTCTCTCTGTTTGCTCAACGGATCCGTCCCCCAGCCATCGATCAATATCTTAGCCCCAGAGAAAATCCCTCTCCCGCCATGGAAATCGCGGCGAGGAAACTGTATTTATCTTTACAAGGAAAGAACATCTCTATTTTTAGGCTGGAACTCGCCATGAGGGTGGGAAGCGACTTGGGCTCTACCTATAATTACTCGCATTTCGGAAGACTATCTCGAAAATTAAATCTTTGCCCCGGGTGCCGCATCGTCTCCCTAAATCCCAAGGGGCAGTATGTTATGCTGTACTATCAGTCTCTGCACAGGCTAGAGAGATTGGAAAAAGAATACCAAGTCATGAAAAAAACTCAAGCAAAACTGGCGGGAAGGAATTCTCATTCACCCCGAGAGGCCCTTTCCTTAAAACCACGACCAAGACTGCTTGATTCTTTAACCATCAAAACCTCTGAAATGGAGGCAGATAAAAAATTGCTCTTAGAAACCCTTTGTCTTCTGGAAATGACCCTTTTCGAAAATAGATGGGCCATTCCCAATCCCACCGGCGAAATGGCCACGGAACTGATTCCCAACACCGATTACCAAATCATCCTCTAAACCTTTCCTTATTTTCTCTTCCCCCCCATCGACTTCACCCACCCACAGCAACTTATTGATTTCTATCCCGCGTAATTCTATAATAGCTTACTGCACTACCTACTCCCTCTGATTTCCACTGGGTGGTTTGAAATCTTTCGAAGTTGAGCCGATCGCCATGCAAGAAGCCTTTACATTCAGCGACGTTCTTTTGATTCCTCAGCGCTCCTCCATCTCCTCACGAAAAGACGTGGACACGCGGGGGCGCATCTCCAAAAACATTTTTCTACAAGTCCCCATCATCTCTTCCAACATGGACACCGTCACCGAATCCACCATGGCCATCGCCATGGCTCGATGCGGGGGACTGGGCCTAATCCATCGCTACTCCACCATCCAACAAGAAACAGAAGAGGTGATCCGCGTTAAAAGGGCCGAGAGCATCGTCATCGATGAACCTTATACTCTTTCCCCTGATCAAACCGTAGCCCAGGCTCGAGAAATGATGGCCCACCATCAGGTGGGAGGACTCCTCGTGGTTGGTGCCGCCAAGAAACTTTTGGGCGTGCTCACCACACGTGACCTCATGTTCCAGAACAGTTCAGCGAAAAAAGTAACAGAACTCATGAGCAAGCAACTCATCACCGGTAAACCTGGCATCGATCTGGAGACAGCCGAAAAACTACTCCAAGATCACAAAGTGGAAAAACTTCCCCTGGTAGAAAAAAACGGCACGTTGGTGGGTCTGATCACCGCCAAGGATCTGCGCAAACGAAAATTATACCCGCGAGCCTCGAAGGACAAAAAGGGACGCCTTTTGGTGGGGGCTTCCGTGGGAGTGGTAGGAGATTATCTGGAAAGGACCGCCGAAATTCTTAAGGCTGGGGCCGATGTGGTGGTTGTAGACGTGGCGCATGGCCACGCCGATCACGTGATGAAGGCGGTGGAGACCATCAAGAAAAAATGGCCCCAGTCGGAAGTGGTGGCCGGCAATGTGGCCACCTATGAAGGGTGCCGGGATTTGGCTGCCGCCGGAGCAGATGGCATCCGTGTCGGCGTCGGTCCGGGGGCTACTTGCACCACACGAATCGTCACAGGCTCGGGAGTTCCGCAACTATCCGCTCTGCTGGACACCGCACGCATCACCCAAGAAAAAGATGTCCCTGTCATCGCGGACGGGGGCATACGGGATTCGGGAGATATCACCAAGGCTCTTGCGGCAGGAGCCTCCTCGGTTATGCTGGGCCAGCTTTTGGCCGGAACGGAGGAAAGCCCTGGTTGGACCGTAATGAAAAATGGAACCAAGTACAAAGTGTATCGGGGAATGGCTTCCCTGGCCGCCAACTTGTCCCGCAAACAGAAAGAACGCGGTGAAGAGGATTTAGGAGAAGAGGAGGTTGCCCAAATCGTTCCGGAAGGCGTGGAGGCCATGGTGCCCTACCGTGGGCAGGTGGAAGAAGTTGTCCGCCAACTGGTGGGAGGGCTACGCTCCGGAATGAGTTATTGTGGTTCTAAAAATTTAGAAGAACTGTGGAAGAAAGCCAAATTTGCCCGCATCACTCCTGCCGGTTGGTTTGAATCTAAGCCTCACGCTCTGGAAAAATAACAGGAATTTCTCATTATGCCCCACATGCATCGGCCGGTCCATCCTCAGACCAAACGTATAAATAGGAAGGAATATTCCCACACATGATATCGTCAATCAATCCTCCCACATACTGACCTTGAAAACCCCCTTCTCCTGCCTGTGGCGGAAGAAGCATATAGTTGACCTCGTAGGGGCCGATGGGGTCGGGGGAGTTCAGCCGAGTCATTTGGATCCAGAGGTACGCAAAAGGTCTAGGCGCGACGTTGATAAATGTGGGTGGAGAGAAGTAACGCAAAGAAGGCAGCTCAAAATCTAACTCAGAAAGATCGTTTGTAAGATCTCCCCTCTGGTGATAATACCGAATTTCCGCTTTCCTAAGAGCTTCAATGACGCCTACCGCTTCCTGAATGCGGCTACGCTCTACCGTCCTCACGTACTGAGGAAGGGCTACAGCAGATAGAACAGCGATCATGAGTACGACCGTCAGCAACTCAATGAGAGAAAATCCTGCGGAGGAGGTGGAGAAAGCAGTTCCTTTATGAATGGTTTTCATTTTAGAAAGACCCTGGTCAGCCTATCTAAAATATAGCCCCAGAATTAAAAAAAATCAATAAAAATAAGGTGCCCGGAAGGTGTCCGGGAGTAAAATAAGCTAAAAAACAGTCCAGAATCACCCAATTCCAGCCACCACACCAAACTCATAAAACCTCATCCGAGACCCAGGATGGCTTATAAATTGATATAATTTGCTTGGGGAAGCTGGAGGGCCGCCTTACGACAGGGTCCAGGGAACAGGGTATAGGGGTGAGTTAAAAGCTAACCCCCGACCCCTCGACCCCTAACCCCTGTTTGTGGGGAGGAACTTCCGAACTCCATAGAGCACGGTGCCTGCTGAAAAGCAGGGGGTTGTGGTCGTAAGCCCACAGCTACGGAAAGTACCACAGAAAAGATACCTCCTTACGACAGGGTCCAGGGGACAGGGTATAGGGGTGAGTTAAAAACTAACCCCTGACCCCTCAGCCCTAACCCCTTTGTAGGGAAAGGGTGAAAAGGCGTACCATTCATCCTTGAAGGCATAGGAATGGTACGTCCCAAACCTACGACGTTTGGATGTTTGGGACGAGGTAAGAGCTCACCGCCCTGGTGGCAACACCGGGGGCATGGCAAACCCCACCGGGAGCAAGGCCAAACAACGGAAGTGTCTGCTCGACACGATCCGACAGGGGTTAGGGACTAGGGGTTAGGGGCTGGTTGAATTCGCCAACCCCCAACTACCAAACCCCAAACCCAGTCTGTTGGGAGACTGTAGGTAGGCCGCATTAGAGAAATGGTCCTCATTCTAAGACAGGGGTTAGGGGTTGCCTGCCTGCCGGC
>JACQJM010000224.1 GCA_016205045.1 Elusimicrobiota bacterium
AATGCAGGCCCGGGAGTTCGGTGGAAACGTAACGGCCGAAGCGCAGGATGACGGCTTCCTCGCTCGGCTCTATCGTATAGATCGAGCTAAAGAGAACCAGCGCCCCCACTGCGGCGGCGATAGCCCAAAGAAAATGGCCCTGGAAGCGGGAACTGTTGCGGAACTTCTCCGAAAGCGCGCGCAACAGATCTCGGGCTTCCTCGCGAGGGTCCTCCCAAGGTTCGGGCATTTTCCCTACTGGCTCTCCCCGCCTTCTTTCTTGGGCGCATCCACTTGAACCATAGGCTGCCCGCAACTCTCGCCGGCGCTATCGGACACCTTGCCGCAGCCCGCGCACTAATACTCGACTTTCTCCTCTTCGCTCAAGATTTTCCTCCGATCACTTCTTCGACTTTATTTTTCACTGACCGCTTATTACGACTCCCGAAACAACTGCGCTGATAGTCGTCAGCATGTTTTCTTCAAGGATAAAAAATCGCCATCCCGCGGCATGGGAAGGCGATCAGCAGAAACAAAAAACCGCCTATCCTGACACGCAGGATGGCGGCCCGACCATCCAAGTCCTCCGGAAACCAAATAGAATTCCCGGACCTCTTAGTTAAACCCTAACGACACCATATTGAATCAATTTATAAAGCCGCAATCAATGGCCCGTCCCAGTATACTTGCCAACGCTGCGGCATCTCTAAAGTCGTCCTGGTGCTAAAGGCTAACGGCCCCTCACTCCAAGGGTTCCATGATGGTTGACCAATTCTCGGCACATTTTGAAACGAGTATCCATCCTGTCTCTGGTATAATATGTTACCTATCTGTCCGGTATGGACCCGTCCAAATTGGCTGCCCGGGTCCGGCAGTAAACAAACCACTCCTGACCAATTGCAGCGCTTTATTGATGAACTTCGCGGCTCCGAAGCCCAATCCCCGGCAGGGGTCTACCGCGACGAGACTGAATTCAGAACTACTAAAACGGCTTCTTCTCCGGCTGCTTGCTCTTGAATAAAAGATATTGGTAAAGGTCTTCCAAGTCTGAGTCGGATAGATGTGTATGGTCCGGCATCTCTGTATAGCGGAACTTGGAAGGTTGACGGACGAAGGCTTTAATCATGTCTTTGGAACGGTAGGCCGTAATGCTTTGGGGGGCGTTAAGATCGGGGCCAATCCTGCCACCTTGTTGGTTCATGGCATGGCAACGCATGCATTGTCCCTTAAAGATGTTGTAGCCCCGGTACGCAGAGGAGTCCTTTGGAGCACCGTTTGGCACGACCTCAGGGTAGCGATCCTCAAATTTTACAAGATTGATCGATGCCAATTGATATGGCCACGGGTATTCATTTTCCGTGCTTTGGGATTCACCCAACCAGCTTAGATAAAACGGCCCTGGATTGGCCCGCTTCCTGCCGACTGGCTCCCAATTTGGAAATTCCGTGTCCTCAATTGCCAGACAACCGCCATTCTCAGTAAGTTTCTGGGCAGTTGTCACCGAAGCATATCCATCGAGAGCAGTCAGCACGGCTTCGGTATAAGAAGACTTCTCCCAGCCTGGACCATAAGCCAGGTTCATCACTTCCTTGATCGGAAGACAGTGGTAGCTCTTCACCTTGCCATAGCGAGGGTCAAAAAACTTCTCAGTTTGACTTTTGATCTTCCCGCGGAGCTCCTTTTTACTCAATTGTGTCATTTGTTTCCCAGCCATGGAAAAAGTCAGAGTACCCTCACTAGCTAGACCGCTGGAAGCGCATGTTGTCAGAATCCACAAGGCCATCCAAAATCTATTCCCGCTCATAATTATCGCCTCCTTCTCCATACATCATATATTTCTTCAGCCACTTGAGTATATCCGATGCTGAGGCATCAGGACCGCTTGAAAAGCGGTTTGTTTACTGTAAAAGCTGGCTGCCGGACTACCCTCTCTGCAGAGCTCCGAGGGCCATCCGGTCCCCATGAATGGGGGCCCCAACCGGAAGGGGATTCTCACCTTAAGAAAGGTCCAACTCCTGCCCAGCAGAGAAATTTTTGAAGCCCCAGATGGGGCCCAAAAATTTCTGCCGGACTAGGCCGCCTTCCTAGCAGCCCTTAAGGAGGCGGCATTTCCTCGCGATATCGCTCGGTCAGATTCAAACCTAAAAAAAGGCTCAATCCTGCCCGACAAAGAATTTGCGAGACCCACCACAAGGGTGGGCATCGCAAATTCTGCCGGACTAGGATTCGAACCTAGAATAAGTGGTTCAGAGCCACCCGTGATACCATTTCACCATCCGGCAAAGTGTTTAGCTTTCTATGGATCTCTTGGCTTTCTTCTGAAAAATTTCTCTACCATAGCCTGATTTAAGAAACTGTTCTTCCTCCACGGCATCTTCTTTTTCAATGAAAGCTTCATAGTATATCAAGATAAAGGGCTTATATTTGGAGGTGAAGTCTGATTTTCCAGAGTTGTGTTCCTTAATTCGCCTTTTTAAATCCTCAGTGAGTCCCGTGTAAAGAGTTCCATCTTTCTGACTTTTTAAGACGTAAACATACCACATTGTGGTTCAGCTCGCCTCCTCGGCGAGTCCGCTGGATTAGCGGAAGCCACCCGCCTGCCCGCCGAAGAGG
>JACQJM010000225.1 GCA_016205045.1 Elusimicrobiota bacterium
CGCAGAGCTCGCGGCACCTGAGGCGCTGCTCTGAGGGTAGGGTGAGGGGGAGGAAAATCACAAGTTCGGGGAAGTTCTAGTTTTGCGGGGTGGTTCTCAAGGAGAGGATATTTTCTTGAGTTTGACGGGTGGACAGAAGTGTCGGGTTCATCAAGAAATCCTTTAAAGTCGCCTCCGAAATCTGGTAGTTCTTTCCAAACCGTTTAGCGGGGATTTTTCCCGTTTTGATGTAGCCGTACAGGGTGTGCGGGCTCATCTTGAATTTTTTGCAAATCTCTTCCACCGTGTAAAATTTAAGGTCTCCTAAAATGCTCGCCATATTTGTTGCCTCCTAACCTTTGGGACTCTGCTGACCCACACTATTGACCCCTCACCCCACCCTCTCCCCTGCCTACCGGCAGGCAGGCGCAAGGGGAGAGGAAGTTTGGGGAAGTTTTGTTATCTTCCTTTGATTTCGAGTAATAGCCAGCTTGTAACTTCTAGAAGAAGAACTGCAGTTAGCGTTTCCATATTTTTATTCCCCCCATCACTAAGATTCACTGACCTACACTATAAGTATGGGGCGAGTTCCAAAAGACTTCAGGGGTCTTTAGAACTAATTGAGGGGTGACAAGAGGCCTATTGGTAATTAGGTCCCAAGGGCAATAGTAGCCTGTACAATAATGGCGTCCCAGGGGACGCCATTATTGTACTTTGGGAAGATCGGGCTAAAGAGTAGGAGTGTGGGGAAATGCTAAAATGGGCACGGAAATTGAGAACATGACCACAGTTTTATTTTCATTCCAGGTGCTTCTCCATAGGCGCTGGTGTAGCCTTAGGAATGCCCTTCTTTTTCAAAACCGTTGGGAATGGGCCAAGAAGCTGTTTTTTGTCTTGGTGGGGCTCTCTATCTTGGTGGGGCTTTATTTCGGATTCTTAAGAGTATTTCGTTATTTGGAGGGGGTGTTGATGGCCGGACCTCTTCTCACCTGGAAACTGACGGCCATGGCTCTTTTGACCACGTTTGGGATGGTGGCTATCTCAGGTCTCATCACCTCCATGACGACCCTTTACTACTCTTATGATCTTGGGTTTTTGATGACCTCTCCCGTGTCAACCCGAACTATTTTCTTAGATAAGGCGATCGAGACAGTCTTCTACTCCTCCTGGACATTGGCATTGGTATTAGTTCCTTATGTGCTGGCTTTAGGAAAGGTCAAGGGTTTTGGGCTCTCTTTTTATGTTTTATTTAGCGGTCTATTTATTCCCTTTTTGTTTCTGGCAGCAGCTCTAGGCATTGGATTTAGTCTTTTGCTTATGTATTTTTTCCCTTCCTCGCGCACCCGGGATGTGATCTGGGTTTTGAGCAGCATCTCTTTTGCTTTTATGTATGTCCTGGTCCGGTTTGCCCGCCCGGAAAGGCTTCTCCGCCCCGATGCTCTGGAAACAGTGGCGGAGTATCTCCGTTATCTTCAGGCGCCTACCGCTCCCTTTCTTCCCTCTTGGTGGTTCACCAAAGGTTTGATGGCGTATGCTTCCCAACATGGGGAAATTTTATGGCAACAGGCGGCTCTGATTTTCGGGGGGGCTTTCCTTATCTATGGGGGATTGGTGTGGGTGGCGGGCCGATTTTATGGGATTGGATTTAGCGGTTCTCAAGAGGGAGTCCGTTATGATGCCGGTTACCGATTAGCAACTTCTTGGGAGCAAAAATGGGGAACTTTTTTTAAGGTTCCCAGGGATCTCCTCATTCTTTTCTGGAAAGACCGTAAAGAGTTCTTTAGGGATGTGAAGCACTGGTCTCAGTTGCTTTTGATTTTGGCCCTGGTGATGGTGTATCTTTTTAGTATTCGGAATCTCCCTTTGGGGGATTCGGCAGACCTTAAAAGTTTCATCTGTTTTTTAAACATTGGTATCGCGGGCTTTGTCATCGCGGCGCTCTCCCTGCGATTTACATTTCCTGCCATCAGCTTGGAGGGAAAAAGTTACTGGGTGATCAAGAGCGCTCCTTTGGATGTGGACCTGATCATGAGAGAGAAGTTTTTATTCACGGTATTTCCTACGCTGGTTTTGGGCGTGATCCTCGTCACTTTTTCTAATTATTTTCTAGGAGCAGATCCCTTTGTGTCTTGGCTTTCGCTGGGAACCATTCTGGTGTGCTCCTGGACATTGTGTGGAATGGGGGTGGGACTGGGGGCGATGTTTCCTCGGTTTCACGTGCAGAATATCCACCAAATAGAGTCTTCCGCGGGCGGTTTTTTGTACATGGCATGCGCTCTGGGGTATTTGGCCGCTACCATTGTGGCGGAAATTTGGCCTATCAAGATGCATTTTCAGGAAAGATTTGGGAAATTGCATGCCTGGGACTGGAAATTAATTTCCCTTTCTGTGGTGTTTTTAGTGGTTTTAAATTTCGTATCTTTTGTGGTGCCTTGGAAGTTGGGGAGGAAGGTGTTGGAAGGGTATGAAGGAGAATAACTGTAGCAACGGAAGCAGTGGAAGCAAAAGAGGCAAAGGATGTTTGGAATTCTTCCGGTGCTTTCTGTTGCTTCGGTTGCTTCTTTTGCTGGTTTCTGCGACTTGTCTAGTCTGGCCTAGTTTTGGAGCAGAGACCTTGCCTTACGGCGAACTTTTTACGGATGGGCCGAGCAATAAGCCTTGGGTGGCGTTGACGTTTGATGACGGTCCCGGTTCGGACACCCCTAAGTTTCTGGAGATGCTCAGAAGATATGATGCTAAAGCAACCTTTTTTATGATGGGATCCCAAGTCAAACAGCACCCGGATGTGGCCAGGGAAGTTCAAAAAGAGGGCCATTTAATAGGAAACCACACATTCTCTCATCCCAATTTTTATTTTTACAAGAAGGAGGACAAAAGGGAAAAGCTAAAGTCTGAGATTGAGTCTGGCCGCGAGGCGATCCTGGGCGCTACGGGGTCAGACCCCGTTTTTTTGAGGATGCCCAACGGGTATGTCCGGGATTGGGTCAAGGAAGTGGCGCAAGAAGAAAAAGTGATCTTAGTGAACTGGACCTATGGGTCGGACTGGACCAAAATAGATACAGCCCAAATGCTGAAAGGGTATCTTTCGCATCTCCATTCGGGAGCGGTTCTTCTCTTTCACGATGGGGGTAAGGATCGAAGTCGGACGTTGTCAATTTTGGAGAAGGTGTTAAAGGAAATGGAGAAAAAGAATCTGAAGGCTGTTCGCGTGGATGAGATTTTGGGGCTGTCTGAGTGATGATCTCCTCTATTCTTCTCGTTTTTTTCGCTTTAGGGTCTTTACCCACGATCGCAGGGGAATTTGACGAACCTTTTTACAGCGGCCAAGAAGAAGCTCCCCCGGCGCTATTTAATATCTATGAATATGATTGGGGACTTTGTTTGGGATCGGAAGCCAAAGAGCCTTTTCATGTTTCATTTCGAGATGCCCTGGGGCCGGAGGAGAGAGTGGCGCGCAGTACGGTGCGTTGCTGGGCTGTGGAAGGGGGAACTCGTGTTCTCGCCTCAAGCGATCTCTGGATGGGGGTTCAGAAAGTGTATACGACCCCAGAAGAGAAATTTACTCAGTCTTGCGGAGTGGGGGCTGGCGAACTGATCCAGCCTTTTTCCTTTTCTCCGGATGGCAAGTTTTTCGCCTTCACGCTCACTCCCTTTTGCCGAGAGTCTCCCTGGGCAGCCCCCGTCTTTTACTTTTATCGGGTTAAGAATAAATCCGTCAACCCCATTAATCTAAGCAACCTTGTGGAGTATGTTTTCGATCGGTACCCTCCGGCTCGCGAAGCAGGATGTGCTCTGGAGATATCCCCGGTGGATTGGAAACGCAAAAATCAGCTTATCGTGAAAGTGGGATTTGAATCCTGCAAACTTCCCAAGGGCACATCCCTGCCCAAAAGCCAATGGACGATCACCATATTGGGGGAACCTGGCTTTGTCAAAGAAGAGAAGCGAAAAATTCTTCCCTCCCTGCTTAAGTGATGGTCTAGGGTTCCGGACCGAATACTTTAGCAGGAGCTATGGGGTTGGGGACGAAGGGAGTGGAGGAGGGTGTGCAAGGGGTTTTGGCAGCCGCGTACTTGCTGAGCAAGCCTATCACAGCATTGGCCACGCTGGGTCCCATCTCGGGGCCTACGGAAAGGGCTTCGTGGTAATGTTGTAAGGGGTTCTTGTTCCCGCAACAGTCCTTGCCCCACTTAATGATGTTTGGGGCCGGGATAAAGTCATTTTTAGGCACGATATATCCTAGATAGTCCTGACTTAATCCTAAAATAAATTTGTAGTCTGCAGTCATGTGGTCCTTGATGACAGGTTCCGTAGGAACTCCTGGATTAGCTGCCTTGATTTTTAACCATCTTTTTTTCCCGGGCCTATTGGGATCATCTATCTTGATCCAACAGTCTTTGGTGTCTTTCAAGTAGCCACCTACCGAGATTTCGGGAAAAAGTTCCCCAGGGATTGTCGCCATTTGAGCTACGGGACGGTTTCCGGACTCCAAAACAACAAGATCGGTTTCTGTCTGAATATATTTTTGATCGAGATTATTTTCTTTTACATAGAGAGCGCCATCGACTAATTTATTTTGAATTATTTCTTCGAAAGTGCGGTTAGTCAAAGGAACCATGAATCTTTTGGTGAAAACAGATAGCCCCGTGATGGAAACCGGGGAAGCTTTTTCTAAGGAATCTAAAACGGCGGAAGCGGCCAGTTCACTTTCACGTTGTAATTTCGCGTAAGTTTTCTTGGGCAGGAGTTTGCCCGATTCGTCTCGGATGCAATCGCCGGGGTCACAACCTCCCGTAGCTCCTGTAAAATACACCACCGTGCCTCCTAGGCCTTGATAACTTTTACCATCCACGGTGAAGTTTCCTTTTTCCAAGGCTTCCCGAATATAATGTGGAAATCCTGAACTGAATTGTGTAATTTTGGTTCCCAAGTCTGCGGGATGGGGGACCCAGTTGACCAGCGTGCCTATCGTATTTCCTTCGGTATCTTTAAATGACATTGTTACAATCTGCTTATCGAAAACAATAGGATCACGATTATCCAAGAGTAAGGAACCATATTTTTCGGGAGGATCGGCGTTTACGAAATAGGCTTGAGCAGGACGCATAGTTTGGTCCGCCTCTCGAAGGGCTTCGACACTGCGCTGTACTATATAGTTCATTAGCCGAGGGTCCTTTCCGTCTGTCACCTTTATGTCGAGGGGTTTGCCGAAGAAGTAGGCCATCAAACCATTGAAAATTTTAATTTTCTTTGGCCCCCAGATCCCTAAAGTATCGGGGCCTGCGTGGTTGTGTGTGGATCCCACAATAACCTCAGTAAATCCTAAGTCTTTCGCTCTTTCTTGAATCTTTTGGACGTAATCAGATTTAAGCCCAATGATATCTAAAGCTACGAAACCGACCTTGCTACTGTTCGTATGTAAGACCAGAGCTCTGGCCCATAGGTCATCGTGCACCCCCGTGGCGTAGTAATAGGTTTTCCTCCCACCGAACTGAAAGCGGTTGATAGGATCAAAACCTGCAAACCACGGCCCATCCCATTTTCTATTGCCGTTGGTGTCGGTGAAGGGATCGGAATATGCCCGTGGATTATTGGGGTTGGGGGGGTCATATTTCCCATTATGATTTAGGTCCTCAAAGGGCTCCATCCAGAGGTTTCCATTTTCATCTACGGGGGTGATCGTTCGGGAGGCAGCGCCTACAAGAAAAACGCTATCCTGGACTGCTTCTATAGGGAAATTAAAAGTGGTATCTTCCTGGGTAGGTTGGGGAGGGGGGACTTGAGGCAATGCCTGATTCTCGAGTCGGGCTCTAAATTGTCCGAAGGCATCCTCTTTAGATTGTCCATCCCAGTTGTTCAGAGAATAAGAGCCCGCAGTGAGGTTTGTTCCTGATAGGGTATAAAGGATCAGAAAGGATTTAGCGAGGAGATTCTGAATTTTCATTAAAATTTCTCTTAGCGATCTAGATATTTTTTCCAAGCGTCTTTTAGGGAAAACGTGACGTAGGGACGGTCTGCGGCTCGGGTGCTTCCGACACGATTAGATACCCAAATTCGACCTTCATCCAAACGATAAATAACCGCATGAATATTGGATGGCATTGCGACTTGCCGGGATAGTACCTGAAGGGTTTGCTCATCGATCTTTCCTCGCATTCCCTCCAGCGATTTACCCATTGTCTCATGATAGTGGCTTGCGAAAATCAGATTTGGGATCTGAAAATAATCTCGATCCGGCCGTGGAATGTGTTTCACCTGATTAGGTTTCCAAGAATAGAAATTTTGCGCAGAAGTGATCATGCCCACCGCGCCTCCTTTGGGATCCCCAATGAGGTATAAGTAGGAGTTAGTCCGTCTGGCCGCGCGTATTAAGGCGGTTCCTTCTTCTGCCGTATTAGCGTAGCGCAACACTTGCTCCAATAGGAAAGGCATTGGAATTCCTGATAATGTTTCTCCTTTGGGATCTCCCAATCCCTTTTCACTGACCGCTACTCCTTTATCGTTCATGCCTGAAACTACTCCCACAAATCCAATCCAGCCGATATTGGCATAAGCGTTTCCCTGTTGAGGTCGATAAATGATAATGCTTGGCCTTTCCTGAATTCCAAGGGTATCCTCATAATCGAGCAGTCTGAGTTGGTAGGTATGCCCATCACTGGTAACGGAAGGCGGGGCCACTAGTCCACTGCAAGACGTCTCGCTCAAGTCAGGAACGGCGTGCATCCGCAGGAGCGTTTTAAGAGGAACCCCGCTTCCGGCTGCCAGTCCGGCTAATTCTTCCATCTTATCTTGGGGAACAAAGGGTTCCATCTTGGCCCATGCCTTATCCAGCACCGCATTTACCAGGGATTCCTTCGTGCTATAGGGCAGGTTGTGCAAGCTTGGAGTGTCATGAGTCAATATCCATGCCATTCCGCGATTGACACCTTCCACGGTCTGCCATACCTGAGGCCTCGTTAGTTTCCCATGTTGAAAACCCATCTCGTAGGGAGTTCCCTGGAGATACAAGACGGTGATCTGATTTCCTGGAATGCCTATCGTCTCGATGTGGCCGGAGTGGGTAACCGTTTGATTTGGGGGAGGATCAGTCAAAAGATTTTTGACTGTAGAATCATCAAAAAAGAAATGCTGTATGATAGGGTTGCGACCTACATCAATAATAGAGTCCCACCAATGTTGATTCTTTAAAGATTGAGTTGTTGGGGCTTCTATGGCAGCCAAGTTTGTGTCCCGAGCAACGGATGATACCGCTCTCGCGTTTAAATCGGCTCTCACGACAGAATCAGCATTGGCCCGAATTGAATTGAGAATCGCTCCACAAAAAGTGAGAGCAAGCACGGCTAAAATCCAATTATGGATAGATGATTTTTTCATTTTTTTCCCATTTTTCAGATTATGTCACACTGTACCAAATGTCCCTAGAATCTTAGATGGGCCATTCGGGTCGAATAAGTCTTTTTATATGACCCAGCTATTTCTAGGTCTTTTGGTCCCACCGTTGTAAAGGTAGCAGCTACCTTTCAATTCAAAAGGTAGCTGCTACCTTTTGAATTGAACCCTCCCTTCCCAAAGTGATACCATAAAAACTCAGAACTAGGAACTGTCTTTAATAGGCCGGGATGGCGGAACTGGCAGACGCGCAGGTCTCAAAAACCTGTGACTCGTAAGAGTCGTGTGGGTTCGACCCCCTCTCCCGGCAGGCCCAAGTTCCTTAAAGTCCGCAGATTGGGCTAGTCCTACTCGTATCTCTTCTCGGAGTAGGGCAAGCCCTCCTCAGTGGGCAATCAGCCGTAAATCTTTTTGGAGAGCCTGAATTTCTGTGAGTTGTTGCTGGCGGGTTGGTTCTCCCATCTGGTCTAAGTAGACCATGTAGTGTTGGAGCAGTGGTTCCATCCTTTGCAGGATATCGGAGATGAGTGCTGGCTTTGGAAACTCAAACCCCACGGGTTCACGCTGAGCCCAAGACATATCGCTGAGGACTATATTCCAGATACCCAGGAGTAATCCCTGTTTATCAGGATTCATAGAGGAATCATTTTGGATTAAGGAAGTTGCGTGACTGGAGATTTGGTTTATTCGCTGTCTTATATTCCGGACCAGGGTGGGGTAGTCGGGAGTTGAGCGCACCGGAAGCAGAGGGGAGACTATGTTGTGAAGTAGGGATATCACGTGATCCACCCAACGAGTGCTGAAAATTCTTTCATTTTGAGCCAAGTGAGGATCGTTCACTATAGAAGACTGTAGGATTTTGAGCAGGGCAACAATTTCTTTTTGGGGTTCCGTGGCCTTCCCCAGATCTAAAGAGCTTTTGGAGTCGGAGGGGAAAGTGGAGCGCGCTTTTTCCAGGGCGATTTCCCATCGCCCTGAGAGTTTTTCAGGAGATGTGTCTTTGGAAAGAAATTGCGGTTGGTGTTTAATATAACTTTGGGCTTGACGATTCAGGTTTTCCAAGTATGGGAGTAAGTTAGAAGTCTCGTCCTCAGCTGAGTAAGGGTCCACCGTCTCTCCCGGTCTTTGATTTAAAATTTGATCCCAGGCCGTGGGATCTTCCGTGGCGTCCGGGACGGAGGTAGAAGTGGGTGGATTTCGGGAAGATAAAGCGGCACTCTCAATCTGGTTCAAAAGCTCAATGAGATCGTTCAGTTGGTCCAAGGGTTGGGCCCACTGAGGCATGGATTTTGGCGCGCCCCGCAAGCGCGCCAAAACTCGACCTTCTCCTCCCTCTTCTTGAAGATGGTTCCGGTAGATTGCTAGGAGAGGCCTCACGAGTTTAAGAAACCGGGAAACTTCCTTGGCGCTCATGGACCAATTGCATAACTGCATCCATTCTGGATAGACACGATTCCACAGAGCGGCTGCGTCCTCTTTCTCTACATTTTGACCATCAATGATAAATTCCGTGCGGGAATCTCTTAGAATAAAGGATCGGGCCGGATCTTGGATTTCTTGAAGGATGACCGTGATTTCTTGGAGCTCCTTGAAGTGGGTGCCTTTTATATCAGCGGCGGGGGGGTTCTCGGGGTGTTGGTCACCGTTGGGGCTGGGGGATTGTGAATTTTGAGCCAGGGCATTAAGAATTTGATAGAGCTGCTCCAGTTCTTTAATCCCTTCTTCCTCGACCCATCCTGTTGCGTCTTGATGTGAATTCAAAGCGGTCAGCTGGAAACGATAAACTCCAAGCAGTCGGTCTAAGACTTTTTTGATTTTAGTCACCCACTCCCGGTTGATAGAGCGTGCAGGATCGTGATAGGCTTGGCTCCACTCTCCGTCTACATATTCCCAATCGGACAAGAGAATATTTGGATCCATTTTCTCGCCGTTTATAATCAGCTCCTGGTTTTTATACGCCCCTATATTGTTTTTGGCTGCTGTTTTAACTCTCCACAATAAATAATTGAATGTCTCGATATCATCGGCGCGGGATTCTTTTAGGTTCTCGGGAGAGGATCTTCCTGCCTGTTGGACGATTACAGGATACGTATCAATGGGAGCGGGCGCCGAGACCTGGAAGGCTTTTTTAAATTCCTGAATTAGAGGATAGAAGTTGTTTCCTAAAAACTTTGTTCGAAGAGAGTCTAATATGGCGCACGCTTCTCGCAATTGGCGGGAAGTGGTCTCCTCTAAGTAGAAATGCTGAAAAATAACAAGATTCTCCGCGGTTTCCGCATCTTTCAAAATCTTTCCTGTCCCCACGTCTCCTGATTTAAGGTCTGCCATGATTTTTCGAGCTTGGTTGTTGGCATAAGCCGTATGGGCTTCAATGGCTTGTGAGAGCAATTTTCCAATTTGAATCTGTTCTTCCGGCTTTGTTCTTTGCCACCGGGCTATAGTACGGGGTTGCACTCCTTGGGCTTTCAGCTGCTGGGCGATGGGGGCCAGCACTCGGGCAGCATAAGACATGGTTTCTGTATTCTGGAGACTGAGGCGACGGCTTAAATTTTCCGCGATGTGGAGGGTGTTTAGGTTTGGGGTGGAACTCATATTGATGGTGGGCAAGGCCAATTTGATGGCTCGAGTCCAGGCAGCCAGCACTGGCCCTGAAATAGGCCTTTCCGGACTCATCTGAGCAAAAGAGAGCGAAATGCTCAGGGTAAGTGTGGTCCCAAAAACTGTAATTACTTTTGATTTCATGACACTAATTCTTCTTCCATAACTTCCCCAAATCCTCTCTCCCACCTTCATCCGGGGGCGTTTCACATGCCATCCTGAGGGAGGTAAAAGGCGAGTTCGAGGAAGTTCTATTCTTCTTCTTAGTCTAGTTCTGATAAGAAGAGAGGTCGAGGGTCAAATAGCCTAGGGACGAACGGGTAAAGGTCCTAGGGCTTTTTAGGACGGAAGACCTGGGAAGAAATTTTAGATTTTGGATTGCCGATTTTAGATTAGGTTGTCGTATCAATTTTGCTACTGGGGTGTAGCAAAAAGGCTACTATCCGCCTTCTGCTCGCAGCCCCCCTC
>JACQJM010000212.1 GCA_016205045.1 Elusimicrobiota bacterium
CGGTCGTCTTTATGCTGGAATGACCCAGTAGTTTCTGGATGGTGTACAGATCCACTCCATGCATAGCCATGTGACTGGCGAATGTGTGTCTTAGGGTATGGGTGGAGGCATTTTTGATTCCGCAGGCCCTTGCGGTTTCACTCCCATGGATTTAAAAGCAGATAAGCAGTGGACCAAATCCTTAGAAGAGTGGGTAGCCGCATACACTCCCCGCTACAACCCTCCCTTTTGTCCCGAAATCAAGTCTATCCCCTAAGGCTCTGATCACCCATGGAGGACCTGTGATAATTGAGAACAGGGTTTAGGAATTCCACCGCAAGCCCAGTGCTTTGATGAGAAAAATCCAGGTTTGTTTAAGTTCTTCTAGAGCCTTGTTGAAAGAACCACCTCCATGACCCGCATTAGAGGTGACCCGGGTCAGGATGGGAGCCTTTCCTGCCTGAGCTGCTTGTAGAGTTGCCGTGAATTTATGGCTATGGGCTGGCACCACGCGGTCATCGTGGTCCGCGGTCAATACCAACGTGGCCGGGTAACTTGTCCCAGGTCGAACTTTATGGAGGGGCGAATACTTCATCAAAACGTCAAACCCCTCTTTGGTCTGAGAACTACCATACTCTGATATCCAACTCCTTCCCACTGTAAATTCGTGAAAACGAAACATGTCCATCACTCCCACGGTGGGCTTAGCGGCTCCAAAAAGATCCGGCCTTTGATTGAGAGCAGCCCCTACCAACAGACCTCCATTAGAACCTCCACCAATGGACAACCTTGCCGGAGAAGTGTATTTTTCTTGAATAAGCCACTCTGCGGCTGCGATAAAATCGTCAAATACATTTTGTTTCTTGTCTCTGCGCCCCGCATGATGCCAGTCTCTTCCATACTCTGCGCCACCCCGTAAGCTAGCCACCGCCCAGATTCCACCCTTTTCTATCCACGCGGCCTGCAAAGAACCAAACCAAGGAGTGATGGCAATGTTAAAACCTCCATAACCATATAGATGGACGGGATTCTTTCCGTTGAGCTTTAATCCCTTTTTATACACCAAGAACATATGCACCCTTGTGCCATCTTTAGAAGGATAAAAAATATCCTTGACTTCATAGTCTCGGGGTTCAAATTGCAGTCGAGGCCGCTTGACCACAGAGCTTTTCCCCGAAGAGAAATCGTAGCGGTAAACCGTGGGCGGCTGGAGAAACGAGCTGAAAATATAAAAAAGCTCTCTGTCCTTTCGATCCCCTTCCAAGAAAACAGTACCCAAGTCAGGGAGTGTGATCTCTCTTTCCAGTGTGCCTTCCAGATTGTAAATTTTCATTTGGTGGCTGGCGTCCTTCATCCATGTCGCGACGAATCGATCATGGACCATAGAAACATGGGAAAGAACCTCTGGAGCTTGGGGGATCAATTCTTTCCAGCGCTCTGGTTCCGGATGCCGACGATTTATCGCCACCAGCCGTCCTCGAGGAGCACCACGATCGGTATGGACATACAGGATATCACCATCGTTGCCAACCACATTAAAGTAATCAAAGTCATCTTCCTCCGACAACAACTCTGTTCGAAAGCTAGGACTTTTCAAGCTCAGGAGATGCACATGACTTGCAGGGATTGAACCATCCTGCGACTGGTAGATAAGGACCAAGGAATCATCCTCCTCCGTGAGATAAACCTTCTGCAAATCCCATCCCGGCTCTACCTGACTTACAGGGGTATCTTGGCTCTGATCCGTACCCAGAGCATGGAAGTACAGCCTCTCATTCAAATTCTTTCCTGTATACTCTTCTCCTGGTTTGGGTTCCGGATAACGGAAATAGTAAAAGCCAGAGCCGCTCTTGTTCCAAGCCGCGGGGAAGAACTTGGACCACTGAAGCCTATCCGACAGGTCTCTTCCCGTTTCCACATCCCGAACCCGCCACTCTTTCCAATCTGACCCGTTATAAGAGAGCGCGTAAGCCATGTACCTGCCGTCCTCAGAGAAAGAATAGGTATAAACACTGGCGGTTCCGTCTTCTGAAAATTCCCCGGGATCCAGTAGAACCTGTCGTTTTCCTCTTAGGCTGGCCATTTTATAAATCACAGGATATTCCTGATCACCCTGGCGCATGGGGAAGATGTAGTACCTGCCCTGTTTTTGAGGAAGGCCATAAGAGTCCCGACGAGCCAACTGGACCAATCGTCTGGTTTGTTGAGAAGAGCCTTTTAAAAATCGAGCGGCAAACTTATTTTGAGCCTTCACCCAGCCCTTGGTTTCAGGAGAATGAGGGTTTTCCAACCAGCGGTATGGATCAGGAACTTTCACGCCAAAATAATCATCGACATGGTTTCCTTTTCGAGTAGGCGGCGGCCGTGAACCATCAAAGAAGCCGTTGAGTGCGCCCGCTGAGTTCGTGATGTCTCTATGCACACTTTGGCCCGGCAAACCAGAAAAGTTTCTTTGGGCTGCCCGGAAAGTTCCGCCAGACCGAGCCTGCAATCTTGGGGAGGAGGTTCGAGGGATCGATGGAGAGAGTTGGGTAGATCTAAATTGAGGTTCGATCCACGAGACCGGAGTAAAATTTATCGCACGAGAGCCCTCGGAATTCAGTGGAGAAAAAGCCCCTCGGCTCTCCCCGTGGAGGCGACCCGCTGCCGTGCCCCCGTCCACAGTTCTCGCGTTCCCGCGCCATGCTTGCGCAAATCCTTGGGGACATCCCATTTCTGAAGCGCCCCACAAAGTGGCTATACAAATAAGGACGAAGGTCACTTTCTTGAAAAATTTCATGAGTTTTTGCCTAAAATCCCTCACAAACCTACATGTTGATCGTACCTAAACTGAAACATTGGATGAGTAGGTCTTGGGACCCAAGGTGGAATAAGATTAAGACCTATCCCTGGGTGGGCATTATGAACTATTTTACTAAAGCGGTTGACAATGGGGGTCACTACACGAACTCTTCCTTCCCCAAGGACCTACCCAAATCCAGGCCTAAATCCATTTGTTTTTTGGGCCTATTGGCTCATCGTCTTCATCCTGTTTTTTAATAGGATAATCATTAGAGTTTGATCATTATCTACTAGCGAGGTATTTATGGAATCACTCAAAAAAGTTCTTGCCGGAATCATCCTATTCTCTCTCCTCTGGACCATCCCAGGGATAGGCGCCTATCAAGCCGTAGCCCAATCGGCACGAAATACTCCCGTTCAAATGGAAAACGTCGGAGCACCACCGGTAAAAATTTCTGGACCGGTGCTGCCCCCAGACTATTTAAACCTTCTGGAAATGGATGGGAATCGGCTGGGTAGAGTTTCTGGTCCGGCAATCATCCCTCAAGCGGCACGGGGAAATAAGAGCGGTTCCAAAGTTTTAAGAATCAACTCCGCTCCCGCAACAGTTCACTCTTCAGCGGTGAGGCTTTGGGATGCAGTATCTCCGGTAGCCGTTCCTTCCACTCCAGGAACTTCATCGGCACCAAGGACTATTTCAACCTCAGAGCGCGGGGTGACAGCTTCTGAAGATTTAACCCAGCCAGGACAACATCTGTTCGACGCGAATCGGCCTAAACACGACTCTGGCGTGGGCAGCCCTGTGTCTGCTGTGTCGAGAGCTTCCTTTAAGGGGCGCTCTCATTTCAGAGCTTTCAATAATGTTGGGGATCCAAATTCCAGATCTCCACAATATTCCGCCCCCCCAGGGGCAATCGCTTTTGCCGAAGTCATCGCAGGTGCCGGTCGAATAAAAAAGTTCCTAGAAGAGAATACATTCCAATTCTCTACCGACTACCCTTCTCCATCAAGATATACCGAATCGGGATCCCAGGCTCGCGGTCTCGACAATCTCACTCAGCCCGAAGGGGTAAAAACTTTGGTCGAGTGGCTGGGCTGGGCGGAAGGGCCCAATAAAACACAGGTGCTTTATCTGATTCTCGATCATGTTTTTAACTTGATTCTGGACCCAACCATTCCCCTGGGACGATCCGTCGATGCTCTACACGCTGTTTTGTCCGAGATAAAAACAATTCCTGCCGATCGAGCCCACGTAGCGACTCGAGCCCTGGACGTACTGGGGAAAGTGCCGGAATCCAGCCTGAAGGGATTGAAACCCTACCTCTACCCCTATTATCTTTCCGCGCTGGGTCAATTGACGGTGTCTGCGGGGGTTGCCCCCTCCGTAAGGATTGGGCTCGCCAACCTCTCCATCATGGCTCTTGACTCGGACCCATCTTACTTTGATCTTGTACGAGCCGCCCAGTTCTTTTCATCTCAAGAATCCAGGGATCTCTTCGGCCTGGAACAAACGGGGGAGTTTTTGAAACAGACCCTGCTTACTGTTGTTACCAAGCATCACTCCTTCTGGAATAAGTTCATGGAGCCTGTTGGGCATTTTGTCAGAGGGGTTGGGGAATGGGGGGAATCTGAAGAACATGCAAGATATGCTGTTGTATCGGAGTTGCCCGCCACTCCAGATCCGATCACGATGGATATCATGGGTAAACGCTTTCAGCTTTCCCGATTGCTTGTCGACACCTATATTCGGCGAATTCTACCTGGGTGGTCTGTAGAGCGCTCCCCGGAGGAGCGTGTTCAATATATTCAACGCCTTTTCGGGAGATCAAACGTTCCGATTGGTCTTAGATATGCTGTCAACCGTTTGGAATCAGGATTCATGTATGCCGGCCATGACAGTCCCATGACCTCGACTCGCCATCCATACTTTCCGGGTTGGCTTGGGTTTTATCCCAGCGATTTAAACGCCAATGCCATAGAGTTGGATTATAGGGGTAGTGATGCCGAGAATGATCTTAAGGAAGTGTTGCGCAGGCACGGATTGGAAAGCCGTCTGATAAAATCCAAGGTGACCGGCTGGGAAACCTGGGGGTATTGGGTGGATAATGCCCACATTGGACAGGTCGTTTTTATTCAGGCCGCAGATCCCAGGGATGCGGTGAAACTGGCTCTTCAACTCGCTGCCGATCCTTCTGTGGATCGAATGCATGTTCGTGTTTCCCCATTACTTAGATGGCGTGCCGAACTGGCCGTAAACCCTTGGGCGGCTTGGCTCCGCACTCCTTTACTGATTCAACAATCCATTAGGGAATTTTTTTGGAACTTGACAGTATCAGCCAGATATAAAAACCAAATCAAAGAGGCAAAGCGCAAAAACGACCCCCGCTTTCGCGAGACCGCGCTGACAATTCCTTATCAGGATTTCTCCTGAGGCAAAAAGTAGCAGCTACCTTTTGCGATTCATCATATATAAATACGTTGTTTTTCAACTTTTAAGGAGTGGCGGCCACGCGGCAACAATCTGACCATGCCTTTCGGTGAACAAGCAGCTGAGAAGGCCTCTAAAAGGTAGCACCTACCTTTTTATCAAGAAGGTAGGTGCTACCTTTTAGAGGTGGTGGCCCCGTGTACTCACGGGACACGTTGCAGAGCGAGATGTGAAAAGCGATATTGACAAATAATATTACATCTGTCATACTATATGTCATGGATAGAATATGGC
>JACQJM010000213.1 GCA_016205045.1 Elusimicrobiota bacterium
ATCCCGGGCCACCCCGCCTGACCCTGAACCCCGGTAGCGAAAATTTCAAGTCCTGCCCAGGGGTGACTGTGGGACCCGATTAAGATCGGGGAGTGCCGGTTCAGAATGTTGTTAGGGTCCGGCCTTCGGTTCCAGCCCCTCGGTCCCGCAACGAAAGGTGAACGGTGGACCACATCTCGCTACCCTAGCAGGGGATGGGTGGAGTGAGGGAAGCCGAGGGGCGAACCGGGAGGCAGGACCCCTGGGCAAAATACCCTGAAATTTTCGGCACACCCTTTGCCCTTGCTCGTCTTGCGCAGGACATAGTATTATCAGTGGAATGCAAGTTGCGATCTTATCGGGAGGGTTGGCCACGCGGTTGCGGCCCCTTTCTAACAAAGTTGCCAAGGCGATGGTTGAGGTCGGAGGAAAACCATTTCTGGAGCACCAAATACAGCTTTTGGCGCGCCACGGAATCAAGGAATTTATTTTATGTCTGGGTCATTTGGCTTCGTCCATCCAGGATCACTTTAAAGATGGGAAATCCTGGGGGGTTCGCATTCAGTACAGCGAAGACGGGGCCGAGCTTTTGGGCACGGCCGGCGCCCTAAAGAAGGCCGAGGCGTTGCTGGGGAAGACATTCTTCGTCTTAGATGGGGATGCCTACTTGCCTCTGGATTATAGAGAGCTGTGGGCTATTTTTGGGTCAAAGAAAGAATCGGCTTTGATGGTAGTCTATAAGAACCACGATCAATATGATCGTAGCAATGTGATGGTGGATAACGGAAGGGTGAACGCGTATGATCGGTCCCGGAAAGCGCCGGCCATGGTGTATATCCATGCGGGGCTCAGCCTTTTGCGCAGAGAGGCTCTATCCTTGATCCCATCCGATAGGCCTTCTTCTCAGGACCAATTATGGTCTCAACTGATTTCCCGCCGGGAACTTTTATCGTTCGAAACCTCCCAGCGTTTTTACGAGATCGGCTCGCTGGAGGGGTTGGAGGAGTTTCGACAGCTCATGGAAAAAAACGGGAGAACCGGATGATCGTTGTTCGCGCTCCCTTGCGTATTCCCCTGGGTGGCGGGGGAACCGATTTTCCTTCGTTTTACACCAAGCATGGGGGATTTCTCATCAGCATGGCGATCAATAAATATGTACACGTCATTCTGAATCGCTCCCCTGTGGATAAAATGATCCGCTTGAGGTACGCGCAATCGGAGGTCGTCACGAAGCTTGACGAAATACAGCATACGGTGTTCCGGGAAACCCTGAGATCGGCGGGGATCAATAATAGCGTAGAGATTGTCAGCTTGTCCGACGCGGCTCCTGGGACGGGGCTCGGCTCTTCGGGAAGCTTCACGGTCGCCCTGCTTTATGCTCTTCACCGATTCAGAAAACAGACCCCCGATCCCTATTCTTTGGCTGAAGAAGCATACGAAATAGAGTCCGCTCGGGCGGGATTGCCTGTGGGCAAGCAAGATCAGTATATGGCGGCTTTTGGCGGAGTGTCCTGTATTGACTTTGAGCCTTCCGGAAAAATAACGGTCAGCGCGTTGAAGTTGGACCCGCGCCATTTAGAGGAACTCGCCTCTTACCTGCTTCTATTTTATACCAACATTCAGAGAAAAAGCTTCAGCATTGCCTTGCAACAGGATAAGGATACGGAACGGGGGAGCAAAACGGTCATAGACAGTCTGCAGAACACAAAACGGATTGGATGGGAAATTAAAAAATCCCTGGAACAGCGGCAGTTTGAGCGCATAGGCGAATTGATGCATGAGCATTGGGAAAATAAGAAAAAGCGCTCCAATGAAATGTCGACCTCATCCATTGATGAGTGGTACCAGATCGCTCGCAATAACGGGGCGATCGGGGGCAAACTGATCGGTTCTGGAGGAGGAGGATTCCTTTTGCTCTGCTGCCCACCCGAGGCGAGGAACAAGGTTCGAGGGGCGCTGGCTAAGGAAGGCCTGTTAGAAATGGATTATGCCGTGGACAAAGAGGGAGCAAAGGTCCTCATTGATGATTAGAACCCATCCGAAAATCTCATTCCGGCCTAATTTCCCTGCCAGTTCTGATGCGGCGGCATGCGGATAGCCATTGATGTCAACGGCGTCACCGAAACAAGTGGCCTGGGAAATTACATCAAGCTGCTTGTGTCGAACCTGGCCGCCCTTGACCACAAGAACGAATACCTTCTTTATCAACACCAGTGGCGGCCGCACAGCCACAAGGATCTTGAAGGAATTCTCCCCCGCCAGTCTAATTTTAAGCTCCTCTCCCATCGACTGCCCAATCTGATTTCCCTTTATTCCGAGTACACCCTGGGCATTCCTCTGGTGGAGCTTTTTCTTCGAAACTATGGCATTGACGTCTATCACGGCCCCTCCAATATCGTACCCAGATTCAAAACCATCAAATCGGTTGTAACCATCCACCACTACACCTCGGTGGCCGATCGGCTGTTTCAACAGGACCCGCGTCATTTTAGAGAAAATCTGTATTTTGATTTCACGGAAAAAGCCGCCCAATCGGCGACACACATTATCACGGTCTCGGAACACACCAAAAGAAGTCTCATTCAGGAATTGAGCGTCTCCTCCCAAAAGATTTCGGTGGTGTATCCGGGAGGGCCTCTTCCCGCTTGTAAAAAAATCGAGCACCCTGTTCTGCCGCCTGCCTTGGCCGCGAAACTTTCCGGCAAATTCATTCTCTTTTGCGGCCCGCTGAATGCCAGAAAAAATCTGCCTGTATTGCTGGAAGCCTTTTCTTCCATAAAAGAAAAATTGAGCGCGCATAAGATTGCCATAACCACCCACCCCTCTTCTTCTTACCGCCAAGCTA
Organism: Elusimicrobiota bacterium; assembly: GCA_016205045.1. Classification (GTDB taxonomy): domain Bacteria; phylum Elusimicrobiota; class Elusimicrobia; order JACQJN01; family JACQJN01; genus JACQJM01. Next base: position 2,825 of record JACQJM010000213.1, read on the forward strand.
TTTCGTCGCTCGCGGAAAAGCTTTCTCTGTCCTCAAGACTCGTATTTTTGGGAGATGTTTCTAATCAGGAGATGGCTCTCCTTTACAACAAGGCCGAGTGTCTCGTGTATTCCTCTCTCTCTGAGGGCTTCGGCTCCCCTCCTCTGGAGGCCATGGCTTGTGGCTGCCCGGTCCTCTGTTCCAACGTGACCGCCATCCCGGAGGTGGTGGGGGATGCTGCGTTTCTCGTCAGCCCCACGGACAAAGAGGCTCTGGCCGCAGCTCTGCTGAAAATAACTACGGACCCCGTCTTACGGCGCGATCTTGTGGCCAAGGGGCTGAAACGGGTTAAAAAGTTCTCCTGGCCGGGGATGACCAAGGATACCCTTGAGCTTTACAAGAACATCGCAGATCTTTCAGAGAATAGGGGTGCGGAATGAGACCCTTGGTTTCAGTCATCATCAATAATTTTAATTATGGGCGGTTCCTGGGACAGGCCATCCGCAGCGTGTTAAACCAGGATTATCCTGCGGAGAGCATCGAGTTGATCGTGGTGGATGACGGGTCTACCGATGATTCCCCAGCCGTGATCGAATCTTTTGGAAAAAGCCTTCGCGCGGTGTTTCAAGAACACCAGGGGCAGGCCATGGCGCTCAACCGGGGCCTGGAAATAGCTCGAGGAGGGATGGTCTGCTTTTTGGACTCGGACGACTGGTGGCATCGTGAAAAAATAGAACAGGTGATGGGCCGGTTTTCTCAAGACCGCTCCTTAGGCATGGTGCAGCATCGGATGCAAGAAGTAAATCAAGAAGGAAAGCCGCGTCCCCACCCATTTCCCACTGTTTCTCCAACCTATCACTTGGCAGATTTTTTAAAGGGAAAAACTTTTTTTACGGGCACCAGCGGCCTGAGTTTCACGGCAGAGGCGATTCGTAAGCTCCTGCCTATTCCTGCAGAGCTTTTTTTCTGTGCGGACGAGTATCTCTACACGCATATTCTTTTTGTGGCTTCGGTGGGAAATCTGGATGAGGTGCTGGGATTTCGGCGGGTTCACGGACAGAATCAGTACGCTCGCCTCCACCTTCACCCGGGGCGACTGGAAAACCATCTGAAGGTGCGCCGGATTTTGCACCGAGAGCTGGACCTCCGACTTAAAAAACAAGGAGTTTCTCTTTCGCCGGAGACGGCTCGATCTGCGCGAGTAGAAGAGCTTCAAGAAGAGCTTTTGCTTCACCGCTATCGAGGGGAGTGGGAGGAGGCATTTCGGTGCCTGCGGCAGATTCGAGAGATGCTTTCGGGTGGATACAAGCTTTTTAAGTCCACCACCCTTCTCTTGGCGATTTTTTCTCCCTGGATGTATGTGAAGCTTTATGGAGGATATTCAAGGTTGTCCTGGTTGGCCACCCTAAGAAGGAAGGCTCTTCCGGAATGAAAATGCCTAACCCGGTGATGAGTACGCGGTGCGCTGCTTGTGGGCAGAATGTTCCCGAAAACTTTCTGGAGGAACATTTTGACCGCCACGAAAGAAAGACTTATCGGCTTTATGAGTGTCCTTCCTGCGGGGTGGGTTTTTTTGAGCCGCGGACTCTCGTATCGGGAGAGTGGTACGAAAAAGCGTATCCCTTAAGAGTGGAGGAGCATCGCAGCTCCCCCGAAGATGATTGGCGGTTCAACACATTTTTGGAGGAAAAAATCCCGCGGGAGAGTTTATTGGACGTGGGGTGCGGAGAGGGTGGATTTTTAAAGATAGCACAGGAGCGGGGATTTCGTGGAACTGGGGTGGATTACGATGCCCGGGTTATCGCCGCGGCCCGGGAAAAGGGGCTGTCCGATGTCCACTGTTTGGATTGGGATGCGTTTTTGTCGCAAAATCGCTCCCGGTCCTATGACGCCATCACCCTGTTTGACGTTTTGGAACATCAACCGGAGCCTGCTCGCTTCTTAAAAACCATCCATGACCTGCTGAAGCCCGGAGGTTATTTGGCGATTACGCTTCCCAATGCCCGAAGGCCCTTATGGTGGGGACGGGAGGAACACGACTATCCTCCCCACCATTTCACGCGCTGGACCCCGGAAGTGCTTTGTCGTTTTGTGGAAAAAGAAGGATTCCGCGTTGTGCGATGGGATGCTTCTTTTCTTCCGTTCTATTATCTGCGAGATCAATCCTATTTCTACTGGGTAGGGAAAATCCTGCCGCTGGCCAAGAAGCTTCTCTTCCCTCAGACTAAAAACTCGGCCTGCACCCTCAGCGAGATGTATGGAACGGAATCTGGGGGTTGGCTGAAGGATAAAGGGTTTCGGCAAAGAATTGTGAATGGGATCAAGAGGGGTTACGGAGTATGGGTGCGGGGAAGATTTGTAGGTGAATTCATGCGGACCCACCGCAACCTGCCCACAGATAGTCCCACCGATCGTTAAGCAG
>JACQJM010000214.1 GCA_016205045.1 Elusimicrobiota bacterium
GGATTAGCCGAAGGTCAAGCCATCGCCATCCGATTCTCAGGCATTGTTCTTCCTCGTCCTCTTACTCACGATTTCTTATTGGCAACAATCAAATCTCTGGGATGGGCTGTCGATAAAGTGGTCGTGAGCGATCTTAAAGAAAACACTTTTTATGCCAGAGTACATCTCAAAAAAACCAATCAGGAATGCACGATTGATGCGCGCCCTTCCGATGCCATTGCCGTCGCTGTCCGAGCGGGTTGCACCATTTATGTTTCCGAGAGGGTATTTGGACAATGCCAAGTCTTAACTAAACCCATCACCGAAGATGAGGTGAAAAAATTTAAAGAAGAGTTAAAGAACCTAAGACCTGAAGACATTTTCAAAGAGTTGAAGGAAAAAAAACCCAAGAACCCTAAAGAAAAAAAAGAGCCAGAAAAAGAGGATGAGGAGGAAGAATAACACAAAACCATGAACCGATTACAGATCATCAGAGCTGTAGCTAAGGTCCTGACCACCAAAGGAGAAGCAGCCAAGGCGGTTCAAACGACGTTTAGTGTGATCCGCCAAGCACTAAGAAATGGAGATAAGGTAGTGATCTCCAATTTCGGTACTTTTCGAGTTAAGGCCCGGCAATCCAGACAAGGACGTAATCCCAAAACAGGAACGGTGGTGATGGTGCCTCCTAGACGCGGGGTGCGCTTTAAAGCCTCCAAGAACCTATTAGGATAGTAACAACGGGAACATCAGTTTACAGTTTAAAGTAAGAGAAATTTCTTCACTGTCTTTACCTTAAACTTTAAACTGTCTTTACTGAGTTAAGAAATGGACATATCCGACCAAGATTACTTCAATATCGGCCAAGCCAGTCGAATCACTCAGATACCAGCTTATACTCTGAGGTATTGGGAATCCGAATTCAAACTACTTAGGCCCTTTCGGCGATCCAGCCGTCATCGACGCTACACCCGTAAAGATCTGGATCTTATTTTAAAAATTAAAGAGCTCCTGTATGAAAAAAAGCTTACCCTGGCAGGAGCTAAAAGAACTCTTCTGGATGAAAATAGAAACCATGAACCCACAAATCCTCAGGAGTTCTTGCAAGAAGTCAAAAAAGAAATTAAAGCCATCGTCCAAGAACTTTCCAAAGTATAAACTGTTCCAATTGTTGTAAATAGGATAAGATTTTTCAACCGTACCCCCACGGGGAGTGGCTCAACGGCAGTCCCGTCCCTTAGAAAACGATAAGTACGGGACAGCACCATTCCACAAAGAGCTATAAGAATGGTACCGTCCCTCCCTTAAAGCCCATAAGGTAAAAGGGACAGTCCCATCCTTACAGCTTATAAGGTAAATGGGACAGAGCACTCGCTTGGGGTGCGTACCAAACATCCAAGATCCGTAGGTTTGGTACGTACCATTCCTACGACTTTTAAGGATGAATGGTACGAGAGTAGGTTGAAGGAGTACCTTTAGATCGAATCACCTTGCCGGGGAGTGGCTCAACGGCAGAGCACTCGCTTGGGGTGCGAGAGGTTCCGGGTTCGATTCCCGGCTCCCCGACCAGGTGATTCGAAAAAAAATAGGTTCCGTACCAAACATCCAAAATCAGTAAGTTTGGTACGTACCATTCGTTATGGCTCTGTGGAAAGAATGGTACGGGTTCCCTGCCTGCCGGCAGGCAGGAATTCCCGGCTCCCCGATAAGGCCACTCGAAACCGCAATGCCTTCTATCCAACCTCCCCTTTCAGAATTTTCAGTCATAAATAAACAGGGAGGAGCTCTTCTTCTTTATGGTTACGAACCCTCCGGTCACGCTGCCGCGGCAGAAGCTATTCAAGAACAATTTAAAATTACCTATTCCAACCTATTTCCCATAAATCGCGTCAATATTTCTTCGGACCTTCACCCCATCTTAGGACCTGCGATTGCTAAGACCTATCTCAAAATCATCCAAAAAACACCGGCTCTTTGGGAATATCTCTACGATAACCGGAAAATCGCGGAGATGGCTGAAGAGCTGCGTAAAATTTATCTGTTCTTGGGAGGATCAAAACTTAGAAATAAAATCAGAGCATCGAACCCCGATCTTATTATCTGCACCCATGCTCTTCCCTGCGGGGTGATCGCCTCGGAAAAACAGAGAGGAAATGTCACAACTCCTCTTGTGGCTGTACTTACGGATTTTGCGATACACACCTACTGGATACACACCCAAGTAGATCTTTATCTCGTGCCCACCCCACACTTTATCGCTCCCTTGATGGAAAGGGGGGTGCCGGAACATAAAATCCAGGCTACCGGCATTCCCATCCATCCTAATTTCCAAGAACCCACAGACCCAGAAGCCATCCGAAAGAAGTTGGGCTTTTCCTCCGATCCCGTTCTCTTTTTGTCGGGAGGGAGCAAGGGAATGGGATCCATCGAACAAATCATCGAAGTCCTCCTGCATAAAATTCCTAAGGCTCAAATTCTCATTCCGTGTGCCACAAATAAGAAATTGCTTCAAACTTTGCAACTCAAATATGCCAAACACCCACAAATCCAAAGTTATCCTTTTCTATCTCCTTCTCAGATGAAGGAACTTCTTTACGCCTCTGATCTTCTGATTGGCAAGGCGGGAGGAATGACCTTAGCCGAGGCGTTGAGCGTGGGCCTTCCCATGGTTTTTCTGGATCCCCTTCCCGGGCAAGAAGATAGGAACGCAGATTTTTTGGTCCAACAAAAAACAGCCATAAAAGTTCAAGATATTTCTCACTTAGGAGAAACCATCTCTGCTCTTTTGCGCCAGAGTGATTCCTTGGAGAAGATGCGTTATCACGCTAAACTCTTAGGATGTCCCAATTCGACTCAGAAAGCTCAAATCACCATTGCTCAAAAAATAAAAATCCCTTCATTATTGGATTCAGCAACAAAAATTTAGTGCAATAGTTTTTAGGCAGGGCGCGGATATACAAAGATCAGTCTTCCTTTCAGGAAAGAGGTTCAGTCATGTTGGCCCTCGACCGATCGCATCGGGTCGAGTGGCCCAAGACGACGAAATAATGGGGAGAACCTGGGTTCTCCCCTTGTCGAGCGCCCCAACGGAGCGAGCACATTTCGAAGTTGGGGTCATCAGACCCTGCCACAAGGCAGGGCGCGGATTAGCGGGGAGTAGCTCAGCTGGCAGAGCGCACGGTTCGGGACCGTGAGGCCGTGGGTTCAAATCCCACCTCCCCGA
>JACQJM010000230.1 GCA_016205045.1 Elusimicrobiota bacterium
CCCTTTGATCGTGTATGGGTACTCGGGAATTTTGAATTACTTTATCCCTTCTGGGGGCTCCAAGTGGGCCGTGGAGGCGCCCTATGTCCTGGAGGCAGCCCGCAACCTGCATGTCCCTTTCTCTAAGACCGTTTTGGCTTACGCGTGGGGGGACATGGTGACGGACATGATACAGCCTTTCTGGTGCATCCCTTTGCTGGCCATCGCCAAGTTGGAGTTCAAGGATATCCTCGGGTACGAAATGGTGACATTTTTCCTTTGCGCTCTGATCGGTTCCCTGGCTTTTTTGCTTTTTTAAGTCGCCTCCCACATTCTTGACTAAATTAGTCAGGTATGTTAAAATATCTTGAGCCTTTTCCTGGCGTCCTTTTGGAGAAAATAATGACTAAAAGCTTACTGGAAATCGAAAATTTACATGTAGAAGTAGAGGGAAAACCTATCTTAAAGGGGGTTTCTCTTGCGATCCAACAAGGGGAGGTTCATGCCTTGATGGGGCCCAACGGCTCGGGAAAAAGTACCCTTTCCAATGTGCTTTTAGGCCATCCCAAGTATAAGGTAACTCAAGGGCAAGTTCTTTATCAGGGAGAGGACATCACTCATTTAAAGCCTAATGAGAGAGCCCGTAGGGGCCTTTTCTTGGGCTTCCAGTATCCTGTGGCCATTCCTGGGGTGACCGTGGCTAATTTTTTGAGGACCGCCGCCAAGGCCATCCTGGGCTCGGAGCAAGCGATCAAAACTTTTCGCAAGACATTGAAGGAGAAGATGGTTCTCCTCAACATGGAAGAATCCTTCGCCACCCGTTACGTCAATGACGGTTTTTCGGGAGGAGAAAAGAAGAGATTGGAGATTCTCCAGATGGCGGTACTCCAGCCCAAGATGGCGATTCTCGATGAAACCGATTCGGGGTTGGACATCGATGCCTTGAAGGTGGTGGCGGAGGGGATCAATCACCTGGCGGGTTCAGAGAATGGGATCCTGCTCATCACCCACTACCAGAGGATTTTGAACTACATAAAACCGCATTACGTGCATGTGTTGATAGGCGGCAAGGTGGTGCGTTCCGGAGGGCCGGAGCTGGCTCATGAATTGGAGTCGAAAGGATACGAGTCGATGTTTCAGGAGCAGGGATTGGAGATTGGAGGTTAGAGATTGGTTTTGGGGCCAACCCCCAACAGCTAACCCCTAACCCCAAGGAGCTGAGATGCCATACCAAGGTGGGTTTTTAGATATCGGAAAAGATTACCAGGAGAAATACGGCTTTAGCGATCCGGAGAAGTCTGTCTTTAAGTCCAAACAGGGCTTGGACCGAGGGGTTGTGGCGCAAATTTCCGAGATGAAGAAAGAGCCCGATTGGATGCGCCAGATTCGCTTGGAAGCTCTGGACACTTTCTTGAAGAAACCGATGCCCAACTGGGGGGACACCGCGCTTCTTAATTCCATCCAATTTGGAGAGATCTATTACTATTTAAAACCCAGCGCGAAAACAGAGAAAAATTGGGAGGATGTTCCCGAGGCCATCAAAAACACATTCGAGAAGTTGGGAATCCCTGAGGCCGAGAAGAAATTTCTCGCGGGCGTCACGTCCCAATATGACTCCGAGGCGGTGTACCATCGTGTCCGAGAGGATTTAAATAAGCAGGGGGTTATTTTTCTGGATATGGATACGGGACTGCGGGAGCATCCTGATCTGGTGCGGGAGTATTTTGGCTCCGTCATCCCAGCCGCGGACAATAAATTTGCGGCCCTCAATACAGCGGTGTGGTCAGGAGGGTCTTTCATTTACGTCCCGAAGGGAGTCAAGGTGGAGCTTCCCCTCCAGGCGTATTTCCGGATCAATGCCAAAAATGCGGGCCAGTTTGAGAGAACCCTCATCATTGTGGATGAGGGAGCCAGCGTGCATTACATAGAGGGATGTACCGCCCCTAACTACGCTACGGATTCCCTGCACTCCGCGGTGGTGGAATTGGTGGCCAAACCGGGAGCGCATATCCGTTATACCACGATTCAGAACTGGTCCAACAATGTTTTTAATCTGGTCACCAAGCGAGCGGTGGCTCACAAGGAAGCGATTGTGGAATGGTTGGATGGGAATTTAGGTTCTAAGCTAACCACCAAGTTTCCCTGCGTTTACTTGGTGGGAGAGGGAGCGAAGGGAGAGATTATCTCTTGCGCTTTCGCGGGCAAAGGCCAACACCAGGATGCCGGGGCCAAACTTTTTTTCTGTGCCCCGCACACCAGCGGCACCATTCTTTCTAAATCCATCTCCAAGGATGGCGGGCGGGCGTCCTATCGCGGTTTAGTGAAGGCCTATCCCGCGGCCAAAGGCGCCAAAGTCAACGTGCGTTGTGACGCGTTACTTTTGGATAGGGAATCCCGTTCGGATACCTACCCCACCATGGAGATTGATGGGGAGCATATTCGCGTGGAGCATGAGGCCACCGTTTCTAAAATTGGGGATGAACAACTGTTTTACCTCATGAGCCGTGGCCTTAAGGAGTCCGAGGCGGTCACCTTGATCGTCAATGGCTTTTTTGAGGCGTTCACCAAAGAGCTACCCCTGGAATATGCCGTAGAGCTTAACCGGTTGATCCAGATGGAGATGGAGGGAGCGGTAGGATAATAAAAATAGGGGCTAGGGGTTGGGGGTTAGGGGCTGGTAAAAATGACCGTACAAATGCAAGAACCTAAGACACAGAAAACACCCTGGCTCCGTGATTTCCAGGAGCAGGCGCTGGATTTGTTTCTCTCCACTCCTGATCCCGCTAGGACTCAGGAGACCTGGCGTCGAACGAAATTCGAGGCATGGAAGTTGGATAGGTTGACTTCTCCTGAGTCCAGAGCCGAGAACTTTTCCGGATTTTCCCCTCACCCCTTACCCCTCACCCCTC
>JACQJM010000243.1 GCA_016205045.1 Elusimicrobiota bacterium
CCCTAACCCCATTCCCCCCATGAATGCCCTTTCGACCCATCCGTATCTAGGGCTAAATCCTGTCTGTCTTTGGGCCCTCTGGCCCATACTGTGTTTCCAGGCTTTTCATAGAATGATTTAAGTAAGCGAAGGAGAATTTCTATGTTAAACCCAATCAAAAAGTTTCTGGCTTCCACATTATGTTTTTCTCTATTATCCACCGCGTTTCCTGTGTCCTCATGGGCTCAGTTCCGAGCCGAATCTAACCCTGTCTCTTCTCAAAATCGCGGCCCGGCCATGAACTCCTCAAGAGTAGAAATCAATTCTCCTCCCGCGCCCATCATAACTTCCCCCATCCTCTCTTCAAAAAACTTGTCTGCCCCCGGTCCGACAAACGTAATTATCCCTGCTGGGGCTCGCGTTAATCCCAATGCCTCCATCAGAACAACTCCCTCAAGAGTGACTCATTCTGGTGCGGCGGGATTGCCTATTGTTTCCACCCCCCGCTCGCTGATAGGGCTCGCAGGGACCGGCGAAAGGAGAACATCTGCGCACAGCCCCGGCTCGCTGATAGGGCTCGCAGGGACCGGCGAAAGGAGAACATCTGCGCCGGGCCCCAGAGCTACCCCTACAGTAGGTAGACTTTTAGAATTTGGGTCCAGAAGCCAACAGCCCACCTCCCCGGAAAGAAGAATGGCCGATGTGGCAGCCATCTATGGAGAAAAAACCGGTCGGGAAATCTATTTTGGGGCGATGGAAAAAGTTATGCCCGTCATGGCCAGCGGCGATGGAACCCGCAGGCCTTCCACCTCTCGAAAAGGCACCGGCTCCTCTCTATCTTCAGGCTCCACACCTATCACCCCAACCGATAATTCCTCAGGAGACTTCACCCTGTATAAAATCAGCATATCCAATAAGGGAGTTATTTTGCTTATCCTAGCAGCCCACCCAGGGCAACCAGTCCAAGTATTGTACAACCCCTCCTCTTCTGCGTTTACTCTCTCCACGGGAGTCAATCTGTTTCATGACATCCACGCCATGACAGAGGTAGAACTGAGACAACTCCAGGGAGCCTTGGACCACGCAATCACCTCAAATGCTAAAAGTCGAAGATTGATTCAGAGAGTCCAAGATGGACTCAAGCGTATATTACCGGAGTCCCCAAAACCGACAGATCTTTTGGATGCCTTGATTAGAGACCTCACAGAAGAGACAGCCGATCAGTTAATGCGGTACACGGACATAGAACCTGGAGACTTCCAACTCCTCAATAAAAAACAACTCAAGGGATTGACGAGGCTTTTGAAATTACTGACTAAGCTCGTTAATGGAAAGACTCATCCCGAAACGTTGACCTATTTACGAGGGAAAGGCGACATCATCCGAGAAGTGCTGCGGCTGAGACCTCGCCAACACCAAACGAAGGATTCTAAAGCGGCGCAACGTGCGGCAGAAAAACTCAAAGAAAAAACCTCGAGTCTCCTAGCCTTACGTTCACTATCTCTTTCGGATTTTTACCCGGATACGATCGTGAGCAATGTGTTGAAAAAAACGACAACGGTTATTGTTCTCAGTGACTCCAGAACTAAAGTCATGATTCTTTACGAGATAAAGTCCGGCAAACTATTTATTACCCCCTCCGAAAACGAACCCGCACGCCCCCTGACCATCCCAGAACTTATCGAGCTTCGAACCGCTCTTCAAAAGGACACCCAAAAAGGAGTTCTGCAGGTAGTGTTAGGAATCAATAAAAAACTCTCCGCAGAAGGGATGAGATAAAAGAAAGCAGCGCCCTCTCTATTACTGGGAGGGTGTCTGCTTAGTGGCGGGAATGGAGCTGGCCAACTGCTGGAAGGCAGGAACTTCTTTAGGTTCTTCACTGGTCCTAAACATCTGGGAAAGGATGGCATAGCCTTCCCGTTTGATCTGAGCAAACTCTCTTTCATCCTGCGGGTCCACGGTTTTCTTGGCGGGCTTAAGTTTTATACTCAAGAAGTTCATCATTCTTCCATCCTTTTCAAACCCAAAATGCAGATGCGGACCCGTGGACAACCCCGAAGACCCCACATAACCCACCAACTGCCCCTGTTGGATGCTGGATCCCACGTGGATCTTGTCCGAAAATCGAGAGAGATGCCCATAGATGGAGACATACCCATTTTGATGGCGTACCCGCACGGCCTTGCCTAATCCCCCATCCCAACCTATCGCAATCACACGGCCGTTTCCCACGCTGACCGCAGGCGTGCCATACGCCGCCGCATAATCGATGCCATGATGGGGTCGGTAGTATCTCAAGACCGGATGATAACGCCGGTTGCTAAAACCAGAAGAAATTCTTCGGTAGTTCAGGGGCGCCCGCAAAAATTCACTGCGCAAAGACCGCCCCGCTTCATCGTAGTACTCATCCTTTAAACGAAACGCAAAAACCTCCCCTGTTTCCCGGCCTTTGTACTGAGCGCACAGGACCTCTCCCTGCTGCTTTACACCGGTCCCGCTTTTGCGCACCCAAATCATCTTGTATTCATCCCCACGTCTGGGCTCCGTCAAAAAGTCTATTTTCCAGGCAAATACTTCCGTAAATCGATAAATCGTCTCGGGAGGTACTCCCTGATCCACCATAGCCTCCCATAAGGAGGATTGGATCGTCCCTTTCACCCCCACCAGCTCTTCGCGCAGGGGAAGTTCCTCCTTAACCACCACCATTTGATCCCCGGAAGAAGGTTTAATACTGAAATACCCCAAATTGTTGGGCCAATACCTCAGCTCCACAAAATAACCCATGGTAGATCTAAAAATCTCGTAAAGATCCCCGGGCTGAGTGGAACTCAAACGAAATACTTTTCCCAAAGCCCGATCGATGCGATAGGCTTGCTGGCGGGTGAGACCCTGTTTCACCACGGATTGGTACACAGAGCCTCCAGAAGGAATTGTTCCGGAAGAAAGAACCAGATCAGGCAAAAGAGAACTATTTTCTCCGGGCTTAGGAAACACTCCCCCTTCCCAAAGGGCGACTCCCGTCATCATCACCAAAACGGCAACCAACCAACCGGCTGTTTCTTCCGAGGCAAGGAGTCTTCGCAAAAAATTCATATGGGGTCAATGGCGCATCACTAGTGTTTCAGATTCCAGGGAAAAAAACAAGGGGTCCTCCGGCTCCCAACTTACCTGAACAGATGTTCCCACTTTCCAGGAATCATTGCCGGAGTGTTTGGCCATCAACCGCAAATCCCCCAAGGCCACTTCTATCCACGCTTCGGAACCCATGGGTTCGACTACCTCTATACGAGCCCTTACCCCCCCGCTTCCTTTTCCCAACTTGACGTGCTCCGGTCGAATACCCACCCATGCTTTTCCTTCAGGAAGAGGGCCATTCAAAATATTTTTGGGGATTTGGTCACTCTCTAAGATATTGATGGTGGGTTTTCCAATAAAGCGTGCCACAAAAAGATTGGCGGGTCGGCGGTATACTTCCATGGGTGTGCCTACCTGCTGAATTTGCCCTAACCTTAATACCGCCATGCGGTCCGATAAAGACATCGCTTCTTCCTGATCGTGTGTGACATACACCGTGGTAACAGGAAATGCCTTGTGCAACTTTTTAATCTCCAGCCGCATCTGCGTTCTAAGCTGAGCATCCAGATTGGAGAGAGGCTCATCCATCAAAAACACCTTGGGCTGGCGGACCAAGGCCCGTCCTAAAGCCACTCTTTGTTGCTGCCCGCCCGAAAGTTGCTTGGGCATTCTCTGCAGCAGATCCGAAAGCCCAAGAAGAGATGTGATCTTCTCTACCTGGGTCCGAATTTCTCCCCGGTCCATCCCGCGAATCCGCAAAGGGAAAGCGATGTTCTCATAAACCGATTTGTGCGGATAAAGAGCATAGCTCTGAAATACCATGGCTACATCCCGAGGGCGAGGCCCTAACCTACCCACTTCCTTTCCATCAAATAAAATATGGCCGAAAGTAGGAGCCTCTAAGCCCGCGATAAGATTTAAGATGGTGCTCTTCCCACAACCGCTGGGCCCCACCAGGCAGAAGAATTCCCCCTCTTCAATCGCAAGATTGAACTCTTTCAGAACGACAGCCGTTCCGAATGTTTTGGAAATCCCTTTGAGTTCTACTTTAGCCATATTATAAAGACAGTTCCAAGTTCTATGTTCTAGGTTCTAAGTTTTGAAGGAGCTCCTTATTAACTTCGAACCCCGAACCTGGAACCTCGAACTCAAAGGCTAGCTTTGCTAGCCTTTGATAGCTCCCTGCGTCATGCCGGACACAATTCCTTTCTGAAAAATCATAGACAGCACCAGGATAGGCAAAGAAACCACCACCGAAGCCGCCGCCATTTCACCGAATGGAACTTCATGAAATCCCGAAAATAGAGCGATTCCCACGGGAATGGTGCGAGAAGCCTCTGTGGTGGTAAAGGTCAGCGCAAATAAAAATTCGTTCCAAGAAAAAATAAAGTTCAAAATAGCACAGGCAGAAAGCCCCCCCAGGGAAAGGGGCAGATACACCTTGCGAAATATCTGAAAGGGAGTGAGTCCGTCCACCAAAGCGGCTCGGTACAATTCGGAAGGAAGACTCTTGAAAAAATTGGTCATGGTCCAAAGCGTCAAAGGCAGCGTCAGAA
>JACQJM010000272.1 GCA_016205045.1 Elusimicrobiota bacterium
CTCTTCCCTCTCCGCAGAGCTTCGAGGACCAGCGGTCCCCCGGAGGGGGGCCCCATCCGCTAGCCCTCCCCTTAAAGGGGAGAGGAATAAGGTGAGGGGTATTTGCTAAGATATATTTGATGCCCACCAAAGAGCAAGTTTTAGAAGCCTTAGGCCATGTTCAGGATCCTGAGATCCACAGGGACATTGTCTCCCTGAATATGGTCAAGGACGTGCGGTGCGAGGGAGGAAAGGTGTCCTTCACCTATGTCCTGACCACGCCCGCCTGTCCTTTAAAAGGTCAGATGGAGCGGGAAGCCCGGGAAGCCATCCTTAAAATTCCCGGAGTCAAAGAGGTTCGGATCCAGATGAGCGCCAATGTTCAGAAAGATATTCGATTAGAAAGCGCTTTGCCTCCAGGCGTGAAAAATATCATCGCGGTGGGAAGTGGGAAGGGGGGGGTAGGAAAATCCACCGTCGCGGCCAATCTGGCCGTGTCCCTGGCCTTGGAAGGGGCCCAAGTAGGCCTTTTGGATGCCGATGTGTACGGACCCAACCAACCTCAGATGTTCGGCATTCCCCAGTTCGATCTGCAACCAGATGGGGAAGGTAAAATTGCCCCTCCTGTGGCTCACCACGTGAAGGTGATGTCCATGGGATTTCTCTTGAAAGGCGATACCCCCGTGATCTGGCGAGGCCCCATGCTGCATGGGGCTATCAACCAGTTTTTAAAAGATGTGCGCTGGGGGGATACGGATTACCTGATTGTGGACCTGCCCCCCGGGACCGGAGATGTCCAGATTTCACTCTGCCAAAGCGTCCCTCTTTTGGGAGCCGTGGTGGTGACCACCCCTCAGAGCATCGCCACCTCAGATGTCAAAAAGGCCATGGTGATGTTCAAACGGCTGAATGTCCCTCTTTTAGGAATTATTGAGAACATGACGGAATTCATCTGCCCTCACTGCAAGAAAACTAGCGAGATATTTTCTCATGGAGGAGCCCAAAGTCTCTCCGAAAATTACCAAACACCGGTAATAGGGAAAATCCCTTTGGACCCTGAAGTATGCCAGATGGGAGAAATCGGCAAACCCATCGCTCTGGGTCGTCCCGACAGCCCCACCGCTGTGGCTTTTCGCGAGATCGCCAAGCAATTGGCGGCTCGAATCAGTTTGGAAAACGTAAAATCCAAAACCGTAACAAAAATTGAAGTAGAAACCGGAGGCACAAGAAAATGACCACAACCACGCTCACGAAACCGACGGAACCTATCGCTGTAGGATCCATCGCACCCGAATTCACCCTAAAAGATCAAAATAATCAGGATTTTAGGCTTTCTGATTACCGCGGGAAAAAACCTGTCGTGCTGTTCTTCTACCCCTTGGACTGGAGCCCCACCTGCACCGTGGAAAACAAATGCTTCAGCCAAGAACTCAATGAGTTCTCCAAATATGCGGAGGTGGTTGGCATTTCCGTAGATTCCGTATGGTCTCACAAGGCCTGGGCAGATGCGCTGCATCTTCAGCAACGGCTTCTTTCCGACATGAACCGGGAAACCATTAAAAAATACGGACTTTTCTTTGAACCAGCCAACATCTCGCAAAGAGCCACTGTGATTGTGGATAAAAATGGCAAGGTCGCTTGGGTTAAGGTCCAATCAGATATCAAACAGGCCCGGGACATGAAAGAAGTGCTTAAGGTTTTACAAAACCTTAAGTAAGTAACAAGTCGCAAGTCGCATGTTGCAAGTAATAAATATCTAACAAAGATGTTTTTGCTTGCAACTTGACACTTGTCACTTGCAACTTCGAATAGGAGGAATAATGGCAGGTAATCTTCGAGCTTATATCGCGGAGTTGATAGGAACCTTCGCTCTTATTCTGATAGGAGCGGGGTCGGTCTGCATGGATGCCATCACGGGCGGGAAACTGGGACTGACGGGTATCGCCTTTGCGCATGGGTTGACCATCATGGTGATGGCATATGCTTTGGGCAATATCTCAGGAGGCCACTTCAATCCGGCCGTAAGCATAGCGATGCTGCTCACCAAAAAAATCGAGATGGCTAGAACCGTAGGATACATCGCGGCACAGCTCTTGGGAGCTACCTTGGCCGGAATCTTTTTAAGCCGCCTCCTCCATAATTATAGCGTGGTGGTTCAACCCCCTTATTTGGGAGCGTTGACCCTTTCCCAAATCGGATGCAAAGGGGCCACCCTGTTAGAAGCCGTGATGACTTTCTTTTTGGTCACCACTATCTTCGGCACGGCACTGGATGAGCGGGGATCCAAGGTCACTGCTCCCATCGCCATCGGCATGTGCATCACGGCAGATATTTTAGTGGGGGGATCACTTACCGGAGCCGGCGTAAACCCAGCGCGCGCCTTCGGCCCGGCTGTTTCCAGCGGTTACTGGACCAATCACTTGGTGTACTGGATCGGCCCTATCGTGGGAGCCGTGGGAGCCGCTTTCTTGTACGACAATTTTTTGAAAAACAAAAGTTGACTTAGTTTTTCTCAAAAAGTAGGATTATTCGCATTAAGCGAATGAGTAAAGAC
>JACQJM010000235.1 GCA_016205045.1 Elusimicrobiota bacterium
AGCCAATATGGTACCTGATCCTGCCGATTATGTCTGGTCTAGTCATGCTGATTATTTAGGTGGAAGGGTAGATAGTTTTGTGGATTTTGGCGAAGTTCTTACTATGTTTGCCGCAGATCGTGGAAGCGCCAGGTTGAGGTATTTGGATTTTTTAAATGCGCCGATACCGAAGAAGGAATGGTATAAGTTCGATTCAGCTAGAAATGGAGTATTGGGCATTCGCGCTCTTCAAAAGGAGGCAGCCACCTTTTAAGTAATATTATGGAATATATTGATTTTATTGTGATAAAGGTGGCTGCCTCCTTTTGATATGCCTAAACGGACGGATATTCAAAAAATATTGATCATTGGGTCGGGGCCGATCGTGATCGGCCAGGCGTGCGAGTTCGATTACTCCGGAACTCAGGCCTGCAAAGCCTTGAAGGATGAGGGCTATACGGTGATTCTGGTGAATTCCAATCCTGCCACCATCATGACCGATCCTGCCATGGCCGACAGAACTTATATCGAACCTTTGACCCCCGAGTTTCTCGAGAAGATCATCGAACAAGAACGGCCTCAGGCTATTCTTCCCACCATGGGGGGACAAACGGCTTTGAATCTGGCTGTGAGCCTTCACGAACGGGGAGCTCTGGAGAGGTATGGAGTGGAGTTGATTGGGGCCAACATCGAATCTATACGCAAGGCGGAGGATCGGGAACTCTTTAAGGAAACGATGCTCAAAATTGGACTCGATCTTCCGCGCAGCATCTACATTCAGGAGCGGGCTCAAGCGGATGAGGCGGCCAAGGAGTTGGGGTTCCCTCTCATCATCCGGCCTTCTTTCACGCTGGGAGGAACGGGTGGAGGGATCGCTTACCACCTGGAGGATTTAAGGCAAAAGGTGACCGCCGCATTAGATTTGAGTCCGGTGCGCCGAATTCTTCTGGAAGAATCGGTGATCGGATGGAAGGAGTATGAGCTGGAGGTGATGCGGGATCGAAAAGACAACGTCATGATTGTGTGTTCTATTGAAAACTTCGACCCCATGGGAATCCACACCGGAGATTCTATTACGGTGGCCCCCGCACAAACCTTAACCGATCGGCAGTATCAAGAGATGCGGAATGAATCTCTCGCCGCGATGCGCGCCATCGGGGTGGATACGGGGGGTTCCAACATCCAGTTCGCGGTGGACCCGAAAACGGGCCGACGAGTGATCATTGAGATGAACCCTCGGGTCTCGCGCAGTTCCGCGCTTGCTTCCAAGGCCACCGGGTTCCCTATCGCTAAATTCGCCGCCAAGCTGGCGGTGGGATATACCCTGGATGAAATTCCCAACGATATTACCCGCAAGACGCCCGCCTGCTTTGAACCGGCCATCGATTACGTGGTCACCAAGGTTCCTAGATTCGATTTTGCTAAATTTTTGGGATCGACCGCTATACTAGACACCTCCATGAAATCGGTGGGCGAGGTGATGGCCATCGGCCGGACCTTCAAGGAATCTTTACAGAAGGCACTGCGGGGGTTGGAAATCTCCCGCATGGGCCTGGAAAAAACCGATGCTGTGCTGAGTGCGGACGAGCTCGAAAAAAAGCTGGCACTGCCCAATCCGGGGCGCGTGTTCCATATTCGCACCGCTCTGGAACGCGGGATCTCCGTAGAAGATATTGCGGAGCTGACTCGGATTGATCCCTGGTTTCTCCATCAAATTCAAGAGATCGTGTCCTTTGAAAAAGAGATGAGTTCCAAGGCCCCGCTAACTCGTGAGGTGATGTCTCAGGCCAAGCGTCTGGGTTTTTCGGATGCGCAATTGGCAACAGGCAGAGGTATTTCTGAGACTAAAGTCAGAGCGATTCGCAAGAAACAAAAGGTGATTCCCACCTATAAACTGGTGGATACCTGTGCTGCTGAATTTGAAGCCTATACTCCCTACTACTACTCGACGTATGAGAGCGAGGATGAGGGTAGGCTACCTCCTCACCCTACCCTCTCCCCCAAAAAGGGGGAGAGGAAAAAGGTGAGGGGGAAGGTGGTGATTTTAGGAGGGGGGCCCAATCGCATCGGTCAAGGAATCGAGTTCGATTATTGTTGTGTGCATGGAGTGATGGCCTTAAGAGAGATGGGCTACCAATCCATCATGGTCAATTGCAATCCCGAGACCGTCTCCACGGACTACGATATCTCGGACCGGCTCTATTTTGAGTCGCTCACCTTGGAGGATGTGCTCAATATCGTGGATCAAGAGAAGCCCCTGGGAGTCATCGTACAGTTTGGAGGACAAACGCCTTTAAATTTGACCGCACCTCTCCGAGAAGCCGGAGTTAAAATTTTGGGTACCTCTCCCCGCTCCATTGATATGGCGGAAGATCGCCAAAGGTTCAGTCGGCTTTTGAAACGTTTGAAGATCCCCGCTCCGGAGCATGGGATTGCTCGCTCTTTTGCGGAAGCTCGCCGCATCGCCTCTCGGATTGGATACCCTGTCTTGCTGCGTCCCAGCTACGTGTTGGGGGGTCGGGCGATGCAGGTGGTGTTTGATGAAAGTTCTTTAGAGGATTACGTTTCCCTTGCTGCGGAGGTCTCCCAGAAGAGACCGCTCCTGATCGATCGGTTTTTATCGGAGGCTACCGAGGTGGATGTGGATGCGGTGTGCGATGGTAAAACGATTTATGTGGGAGGGGTTTTAGAGCACATCGAGGAGGCGGGGATTCACTCTGGGGACAGCGGCTCAAGCCTCCCTCCGCATTATCTCACCGCGCGACAGATGGAGATGATCCTTCTATATACCGAAAGGATTGCCAAGGCGCTTAAGGTGCAGGGTCTGATCAATTTACAGCTGGCCATTAAGGATTCCCAGGTTTATCTTTTAGAAGTCAATCCTCGTGCTTCCCGCACGGTGCCTTTCGTGAGCAAAGCCACGGGAGTACCCTTGGCTAAACTGGCGGCCAAGATCATGCTGGGTAAAAAGCTTGAGACGCTCTTGCCCAAGGATCGGCTGGGGCCCAAGATGCTGCCCTTGCCCTATACCTGCATCAAAGAAGTGACGCTTCCCTTCTTGCGATTTCCGGGGGTAGATCCTCTTTTGGGTCCTGAAATGAAATCCACGGGAGAGGTGATGGGGATCGATACCGATTTTAGCAAAGCCTTGGCCAAGGCTCGGGCCGCGGCGGGGATGTCCCTGCCCACCCGCGGGACCGTGTTCATTAGCGTTCGCGATGAGGACAAGCCGGAAATACTCTCGGTTGCTCGTGCGCTTAAAGAGTGGGGGTTCCAACTGGTGGCCACCAAGAATACATTTGAATTTCTAAAAAGGATGGGTGTAGAGGCGCAAAGAATTTATAAAATAGGAGAGGGTAAGCCCGATGTGGTGGACTGGATCAAGCAGAAAAACATCCAGCTCATCATCAACACCCCTTCCGGTTCCCAGAGGGCTCGTACGGATGGGTATGCCATTCGGAGAAATTCTCTGGAGTATAATATCCCTCAAATCACAAACATCCATGCGGCCAAGGCAACCTTGAACGCGGTGGCGGCGTTGCGTGGTTCGGCTCTTTCCGTGAAAGCGCTTCAGGATTATTATGGTGAAAATTAAGGCGGTTAGACTCGGGGTCCTGGGGCTTATTCTGGGAGGCTCTTTTGCTTACGGACAGAATATCCCATCTAAGATAGAAACTATTTCTTTGTCTCGAATAAGAGAGATGCAGACTCAAGGGGCTTTGGTGCGCACCCTGGGCGGCACTTCCTTCCTGTTTTCCTTGGCTTTTGACGGGCATGCGGAACCGCAACTGGTGATGTTGCCGGAGGGGAAACATGAGATGCAGCAAAGCTGGTCCCTGGAAGCTTTGAGATCCGGGGTGGAATATATAGGAAAGGAGAGGTTGATTCTCAAGGAGGAAAAAAAAGAGATTCGAGTTTATCGGTCTTCCAACCCGAAGGAGATGCTGGCTTCCTTTGCGGTCATGGAGCTGATGGATCGATTGTATGATAACGCATTCTCTCCCAAAATTCCCATAGTCAAGTAT
>JACQJM010000238.1 GCA_016205045.1 Elusimicrobiota bacterium
ATGACCTTGGGCGCTTTGGGTGTTCTGCGCCTGACGCATCTGGCTCTTCTTCCTGTCTTCCCAAGTTTGGATCTCTCTTTACCCACCACCCTTGCTCAAGGACTTTTGGGGGCTTTGAGTGCAGCGGGAGTAGTGGATATTTTAACCTACTGGAAGGTGGTTCGAGATGGCGTTTCTGTCACGGAGGATGAGTTCTATCGAGTTTTGAAAGAAGAGGTCAAACAAGGCCATATCGATCCTGCCGTGTTGGAAATCAAACCTTTAAAGGCTCAAATCAACGAGCCTCGAGTGATCATCAAGCCCATCAGCGGCGTGAAAGCCTGGCCTTTCTTTCTCTATGGCCACGCCAATAAATCGGGAATCTATATTGAAAAAGGGTTGGTCCGTAATCGGCTCCGGATGCGACAGATCATTAATCATGAGATCAAGCACTTCAACCAAATTAACTCAGGCAAAATGGTTTCTCACTTGGGAGGTTTCTGGAGGCAACTGCCGGGTCATTTTTTATGGAGTGAGCTTGGGGCTCTGGGAGCGGAGGTGATCTCCTTTTTGTTCAAACGCACCATTCCTCTGCGCCCTCTGGTTTTTGAAGCAGCTCTTCAACAAGTTCTCAGGAAGGAAGGTTTATCCTTGAATTTTCCCTTTGCCTACGAGACGCTGGTGGCTTCCGGGGATTCCGGGACCTTTGCGGGATCCTCTCCAGAGGCAGCCCGACAGTTTCTCTCCCTGCACCGCATGACTCGGCTGCAAGCCGCGGAGATCAATCACTACACGGTGCTGCACCCTGAAGTCGCTCAATTGGAAAGCGATCTGCGGGGAAAACTCAAAAAATCTTCTGTGCCTGTGGATTTTGTCCGAACACCAGTCTCCGATTTTTTCGGGAATAAGGTGAACCGGGGAAGATTTGGGCTCATCCACTTGAGAGATTCGCAGTGGTTTTTCCCTTCCCCGGGCTCATCGGAGAAAAGGGTGCAGCAGTTGACGGATCTTTTCTCCCGTGGGTTGATGCGCATCCATCAAAGGCTCTTGGGGTCCGCAATAGATGTCTTCGAAAAAGGGCAGTTTGAACAGAAGTTCAACCGTTACCAAAAAAAGCTCTGGCGTAAGCTGGCGGAGCGGTTCGGTGTCTACGATACGGAAGAACATCAGAGGCTGCAAGGACTCTACGATGCGTTGAGAAACTACGGAATTGCAATCCTCCCTCTGCCCCAGGATGTCCAGAGGGCGGAGTTGGTATTGCGGCTTTTAAGTTACTGGCAGTCTCAGAGTGGGGGGAGCTTCAAGGTGGCCCCGGTGGGATTGCATAACGGGGTGGCGGAGCCTTTTGTGGTTTTGAGAAAACAGGAAGTCCGAGGGCTTATGCGTTTGGTGATGCCCAAGCGCATTCGTCAGACCATGATCCGTCTTTGGGATATTCCGGAAGAGGAGCAGAAGGTTCGGGATAAAATTCTTCAACAGGCGCTAAGCCTTCGGGAAGAGGATCCTACGCGGGATGAGTTGATTCAGGTTTTGAAGGTTTCGGGAAAACAGAGGCAAGCCAAAGAAGTTCTTTTGGATGCGGCGGCAAATAAGGACAAGCTCCAGAAGTTGCTGGAAGCTTTGATGGATAACGGGGCCGAGATCATTGCTGTTTTTGATAAGAAGCACGGCAATGAGGCTTACCTCAGCCTTCCTGAGAGCTTGGCGGAAAATATTCAGGGAGAGCTTTTGATTCAAGGGATCGTAGCACAGAAAGATACGCAGGTGGAGGCTCTCTTAGATAAAACCGCGGAGCTGATGGGAGTGGAAAAACCCCGCAAGGATTTGGCCCGCTACCTGCGGGAGCTTGTTTTTGGAGTCAATGACACAGGGTTGGATGAGGATCATCCCACGCTCCCCCGTTCGGTGGCGCGCGCGCAGCCTATTGTGCCGCACGTGGGAGATAAACAAGGGCACGGTACCCACGTGGCGGGCATACTTGTGATGGGGTTGTGGACGGTGGTAAGATCCGTCGCCCAAACCTTGGCCAGTGTTTTGGACGTGCGTTCTTTTGAGGAACCCCGAGGGATGCCCATGGATACCTCCAAGGTCCAGGGCATCGCTAATCCTGCCAACGTGGTGGTGGCGGGGGTTTTTCCGCCTGAAGGCGGAGCTTCGGCGGCCGATATTTTGCAGGGCAGAGAGGCCTTGGTGCGCTATGAGTTTTCCAAGGACTCCGAGGAATCAGAAAAGGACGAAACTCCTAGAGTCTTTTCTCGATTCTTTTCTTGGGCAGGGCAAGTCTTCTTGGGTGCGGCTAAAGCCGTGTTGAGGGTATTTCAGATCAATGAGAGTTTGGGAGGTCCTGGAGATGCGGACGTTCCTCTGACGTTGGATTTGGATCGTATTGTGAGGGAGGAAAAAATCGCTGTTACGGTGGCCGGCGGCAACGCGGGACCTCATGAGGAAAAAGGCGCTCCTGCTTCGACCCGGGAGGGGACCACCGCTTTAGCGGCCACCAAGGGAGAAGGAGACGGAATCGTAGAGCCGGAGTTCTACAACAGCCGGGGGTATAGCTTTAGTTCGCGCGACGGTTCCCGCCATCCCGGGAACCTTGTCTCGGGTTCGGGGGGGTCCGTGATGGCCTTGGTGAAGGCGGATATTCAAAAGGCATGCCAATTCGTGGAAGGAATAGTCTCGGCTCGGAGCCGGGACATGAAAGATGCTTGGTCCCTGCTCTGTTCCGATCGCACCAAACTCTACATCAAGATGGCGGGCACCTCCATGGCCAGCCCCATCATTGCCGGGGTCAAAGGCTTGGTGTATGCCCAGCTCCTGATGTTGAAGGAAACCAAAAAGATAGCCG
>JACQJM010000216.1 GCA_016205045.1 Elusimicrobiota bacterium
CTGGTTCTGGATCTTTGGTGATCGGATCGGCCGGGAAATCTTAGGCTTCTGGGGGGTAATTCTTCTGGGGGTAGGTTTTTTGCACAAAACAGTGGGAAAATACCCCTTGTTTCCAATTTTCTATCTGCTATCTGCTATCTGCTATCTGCTATCTTCCCCAGTTTGGGCCGCGGAAAATAATGATTTGAAAGAAGCGGAAGATTCCGCTCGAGGGGCTTTTCTGGCGGGAAGGCTGGAGGATGCGGAGAAGGGATACCAATATCTTTTAGTCCGCAGTTCCGATTCTCAGAAGAGCTATGCGGCCACGGTCAGTTTGGCCTCTTTGGCTAAGGACCAAGGACATGAAGAAGAGGCTTTAGCGTTGTGGGTGAAGGCGACGCTTCTTTCCGAAGAGGATCCCTTTGCTTGGAATCAGAGGGCTTGGTCTTATTTAGCCTTAGGCCGTTACCCCCAAGCTCGCCAGGCCTTTCAGCATGCCTTGGCCATCTCGACGGTGTCTGCGTTCAGTGCTGAAGCACGATTGGGTTTGGCCATGGCGGAATGGGAAGATGCCGGGCCCCGTAGAGCGGCTCAAGCCTTTGAAGATATTTTTGGACGGGATGCCATCTTGCTTTCCTTCGAGGCTCAACGGTTAGGTGACATTAATTTTGAGTTGAAAAAATATCATCAAGCCAATCAATTTTTTAAACAGGCGTTGGTTCAGGATCCATTGCTTTTGGAAGGGGAAGTTCAACTGGGAAAGTTGTACGAAAAAATGGGACTTTTTGAATCCGCTTGGCAGGCCTATTGGACGCTGTGGAATTTGGATCCGGGAGATTCTCTTTATCAAAAGTGGCTACATCGGGTAGAAGACCAAATGAGAAAGAAGCCGCAGGATTTGATTCCTTGGCGCCGTATTGGGTGGCCTTTGTTGACTACGCCTCAGCCTTCGGCTCCTTCTCCGTTGCTGCGTGTATTGCTCTTTTCTGATCCTCACGGAACTCCTACAGCTGTCCGGGAAGCTTTTTTCATTTCTCCCTCTGATTTTAGATTGGTGGATGAAAAATTAGGCAGTGTAGTAGTGGGAAAGAAAAATTCACAGTGGCAGGTTCGGTTTAACCCTGATTTTCAGGTCTATGAGGTTCGCAGCAATCAGGGACAATTGGAATATTCCACCCGACAGCCTTTTCGCATTGAACCAATCACACCAGGATCGAGTGTTCTGCTTAAGAGCATCGTTTTAAGCGTCCCAGCTGGGGTAGATGGGGGAGATCGTGAACTACGTGGGGTAGTCGAATTTCGTCCTCACCAGGATGGGATGATCGTGGTCGATGAAATTTATTTAGAAGATTATCTGTTGGGCGCGGTATCCCATGGCTGGGCTTCTCAGGGCCCCCCGGAGGCATTTAAAGCCAAAGCGGTCGCTTTGCGCACCAAAACTTTATGGCTGAAGGCGAATTCACGGCACCCCGGAGTAGCGTGGCATCTCTGTGATTCATCCCACTGCAGCGTGTACTCTGGTCTCCAACAGGAGTCGGTCAACGGGGTAGAGGGGGCTAAATCTACTGTGGGGCAAGTGTTGTACCGCCAGCAGGAGATGTCCACGGTAGAATTACATCTTTCTTGTGGTGGGTTGACGGAAGAAGGAGTTCAGGATTCTTCTCCACCCCGTGCTCCTTGGAAATTTCCGGGAGATCTGGAACGTTGGGTCCACTCTTTTCCAACCCAAGGTCTTTATTGCCAGACCTCCAGCCTTTCGGCTCCTGGTGAAGTGGGTTGGGTTCGATTGATTTCTGTAGAGGATATTATGCGTCGGCAAAATCGTCGAAAAAAACATCGGAAATCTGAAGGCGTTGGTTCCTCTGAGTCGGTCTCTTTCAGGAAGGATTCGTTCTTTAAAATTGGAGGGGACGCAGGGCAGTGAAACCTTAGAGGGAGAACAGGCCATTATGGACGTTTTAGCTCCCCGTTCTCTCCGTTCCACCCTGTTTGTGCTGCACCCTTTGTACCAAGGAAAAAGACCAAAGGCCTATTTGTTGTGGGGATTGGGTACCGGTTCCGGTGCTGGTTTGTGTGAAGCAGGCACTTTGGGATTATCCAGTATGGGGAAAAAATACCCCGAGATCCTTTCTCACTATTTCCCCGACCTGAAACTCAAAACCATTAAATACTAGCAAGGTGTCAAGTGTTAAGTGTGAGGTGTCAAGTTAAATTCTCTTTCATAACTTTATGCCTATCACCTGACACGGTTTTTGCTAGTTTTTGCGACCATGGAGCCTGCTATGGCAGCTGAGCAAAAAATTAAGGTCGTTCATGTGATCACTCAACTGGAACTGGGAGGAGCCCAGCAGAACACTCTTTATACCGTCAAGTCTCTGGATAGAACACGGTTTGAGCCGGTTTTAGTTAGCGGACCAGGTGGAATTCTGGATCAAGAAGCTCGAGATATCCCTCAATTAAAAATCCACTTTATTCCTTCTTTGGTTCGCCCACTCCATCCGCTGAAGGATGCGATAGCATTAGCGGCACTAATTCGGGTTTTTCGCGAGGAAAAACCGGACGTGGTGCACACTCATTCCTCCAAGGCCGGCATTTTAGGTCGAGTGGCCGCTGCTTTGATCGGGGTGCCTCTGATCCTTCACACCTATCATGGTTTTGGGTTTCATGACCGCCAATTTTCTTGGTTACGTAGAATGCTTTTGGGTATAGAGTGGTGCGCGGCTAAACTCAGCACGCGTCTTATTTTTGTGTCACGAGCCAATCTGGAAACGGCGGTTCGGCATGGATTGACCTTTCCAGAAAAGAGTGTTTTAATCCGCAGTGGCGTTCCACTTAAAAATTTTCCTGCGAAAGGAATCGATCCTCAAAAGAAGAAAACAGAATTGGGCGTGGGAATGCATAAGCCGTTGGTGGTCAGCGTGGGCAATCTAAAACCCCAAAAAAATCCTGAAGATTTTATTTTGTTGGCAAAAATGGTATATGAAAAGAATCGCGAGATTCGTTTCCTTTTTATCGGGGATGGGGTATTGCGTGCTCGCCTGGAGGGTAATCTTCTCCGCTACGGCTTGCATGGAAAGTGTTTTTTCCCGGGGTGGCGCCGAGACATCCCGGAAATCTTGACCGCGTCGGACGTCTTTGTGTTGACATCTCTCTGGGAAGGTTTACCGAGAAGTTTGGTGGAGGCCATGAAATCGGGACTCCCCTCTGTTTGCTACAGTACGGATGGGATTCAGGATCTCATCCGGGATGGCGAAAACGGTTATTTGATCTCTCCGGGAAACGTAGAGTTGATGGCAAAGAAATTGCTTTTTCTTTTGGAACATGATTCTGTGAGAAAACAAATGGGGCAGAAAGCCGCAGAATCCATTGGCCCTGAGTTCGATATTGATGGAATGGTTCGTCAACAAGAGAAGCTGTATCAGGAGCTCGCGATCCGCGATCCGCGATCCGCAATCCGTCGCAGGTGAGGTTTCTGGAGAGATTTGTAGTCTTAATTCACGTATCGCTACTTGCGAATTGCTAATTGCGGTCAAGGAGGCATCATGAGTTATCGAGTAACGTTGATTCCCGGAGATGGAACAGGTCCAGAAATTGCAGACGTAACTAAGAATGTTTTGGAGGCCACGGGAGTAAAAATTCAGTGGGATGTGGTGGAGGTTGGAGGGGCCGCCATGGCCAAACAAGGTACTCCTCTTCCTAAAGAGGTGTTGGACTCCATCCGAAAAAACAAAGTGGCCTTAAAAGGTCCTATCACCACCCCTGTTGGCACGGGGTTCAGGAGCGTCAACGTGGCCCTTCGGCATGAATTGGATCTGTACGCTTGTTTAAGGCCCTGTAAACTTTATCCTGGTGTTCGTTCCCGTTACAATCAAGTGGATTTGGTAATCGTTCGGGAAAATTCCGAGGATCTATATACTGGAGTGGAGTTTCCCCCGGATTCAGCTGAGGCCAAGCAAGTAGCGCAATGGGGAAAAGGGAAAGTAAAGCCAGGTTCTGCCATTTCGGTCAAACATATTTCTTCGGTTGCAACCGAAAGGATTGTGAAATTTGCTTTCGAATATGCTCTCAAGTATAAGAGACGCAAGGTGACTGCGATTACCAAAGCTAATATTCTAAAACTGACGGATGGGTTATTCTTAGCTACTACGCGTAAGGTGGCCGAGGGATACAAAGGAAAAGTGGAATATGAAGAAAAACTGATCGACAATATGTGCATGCAGTTGGTGATCAAACCGGAGATCTATGATGTTCTGGTCCTGCCTAATCTGTATGGAGATATCCTTTCAGATGAGTGCGCCGGTTTAGTGGGAGGATTGGGAGTAGCCCCCGGAGCCAATTATGGCGATGGAATTGCTCTTTTCGAAGCGGTACACGGCTCCGCCCCTAAGTATACAGGGCTTAACAAGGTAAATCCTACGGCCCTGATTCTATCAGGAATGATGATGCTGGAGTATTTGGGAGAAGTGCGCGCGGCACAACAACTGGAAAAGGCGGTGGCCGAAGTCATTAAAGAAGGGCGACAGGTGACTTACGATTTAGGAGGATCTGCAGGGACAAAGGAAATGGGACAAGCCATTATACAGAAATTATCCCGACAAACTACGGCGGTATAAGAGGAATTAAGGGATTGAGGGATTAGGGGATTGAGGATTAGAAAAGATTGGGGAATCGGAGGACGATGAGGAATTGGGATTAGGTTTTCTGGATTTTTTTATTTTTCTTAATCCCTTAATTCCTTAATCACTTAATCCCCTATAAATTATGGATCTAAGCATCGTCATTCCTGTATTCAATGAAGAGGGGAACCTTTCTCAGCTTTTTGGAGAGCTTAAGTCCGTTTTGGACTCCTTGGGCCAGACCAGCGAAGTGATTGTGGTCGATGATGGGAGCCGGGACCGTTCCTTTTCACTCATTCAAGAATGGTCCCGGAAGGATTCGCGGTTTAAGGGAGTTCGATTATCCAAGAATTATGGTCAAACGGCGGCCATCTCTGCCGGATTAGAAAAGTCAGAAGGAAAAATGATCGCATTCATGGATGCGGACCTGCAAAACGATCCTAAAGATCTTCCTAAATTGCTTCAAAAGTTACAGGAAGGCTACGATTTGGTCAGCGGCTGGAGGAAACACAGGAAGGATCCCTTTTTTTCGAAAGTATTGCCTTCTCACTGGGCTAACTGGATTATTGCACGCATCACACGGGTTCCTCTGCACGATTTTGGCTGTACGCTTAAGGTATACCGGAGTGGATTCATAAAGCCTTTGCGGCTCTATG
Source organism: Elusimicrobiota bacterium (assembly GCA_016205045.1). Classification (GTDB taxonomy): domain Bacteria; phylum Elusimicrobiota; class Elusimicrobia; order JACQJN01; family JACQJN01; genus JACQJM01. The sequence continues at coordinate 5,252 of JACQJM010000216.1, forward strand.
GGGAGATGCATCGTTTCGTTCCCACGTTTGCCAGTTTTTTAGGGGCAAGAATGGCGGAGGTGGAGGTGAATCATCGTAAGCGTGTCTCAGGCAACTCCAAATACGGTTTTTCTAGAATTTTTAAGGTTTCTCTAGACTTGGTAACGGTAAAATTTATGGAAGATTATATGGCGAAGCCCATTTATGTGTTTGGAGGAGCAGGAGCGATCATGGGGATAGTGGGAGCCTTGTTGGCGACGGTGACTCTCTATTACAAATTTTATGTGGGTATTTATGTAAAAGATCAGCCTCTTTTTCTGGTTTCTATCTTTTTTGCCTTGATTGGATTTCAACTTATTTTCTTGGGGATTATTGCGGAAATTTTGATTCGAGTTTATTACGAACTTAAAGATAGGCCGTCTTATTTTGTTCGAGAAACCGTAGGATTCAATTAAGTTGACTACTTATTTTTAAGTTAGTACGATGGCTTGCCTGTGTCCAGTTCTTTGATATTTTCCAGTCACGAAATCCAAGATCAAAATGGCTTGGCGGGATCTTTTGAGCTGGATCCAGCGGTGTTTCAAGAAGCCTTCTCGGAAGCAAAATTATCAATTCCCATTACGGTGGGTCTGGAGTTTTCGGTAGGAGGAAATCGAATTTTGCTTCAGGCGCATGTACAAGGGGAATGGGAGCTTTCTTGCAGTCGTTGTTTAACTCTCTTCCGCGCTCCTTTTGGTAATGAAGTTGAAGAAACTTATCCGCTGACCCAAGCACAGATTGATGTTGGTGACGAGGTAAGACAATCGCTTATCTTATCGGTCCCTTCCAAACCCTTGTGCCGCGAGTCCTGTCTAGGACTTTGTCCTCGTTGCGGTCAAAATTTAAATGATAAACTTTGCCAGTGTAAATTGTCTCATTGAGGTTCGAAATGGCTAATCCAAAAAGAAAATGGACGCGTTCGAGACGAGATTCGAGGCGGGCTTCGAATTGGCGGCTTTCCTTGGGCTCTTCTAGCGTCTGTTCTCAATGTGGTAAAGCGAAACTTTCTCATCGCGTTTGTCCCTCTTGTGGATTTTACGATGGGAAACTAGTGGTTCCCAAAAAAGAGAAGAAAAGCAAAGAAAACCCAGAGCAGAAGTAATGCGTATTGCGTTGGATGCGATCGGCGGAGATCTTGGGTTGCGACCCAATCTGGAGGGAGGATTTCGGGCAGTTCAAGAGTTAGGTTGTGAGTTGGATTTGGTGGGTCCCGAAAACTCTATTCGAGAAGAGTGGTCGCGTGTCGCGGGAGGATTTCTTCCTTCTCAAGTGCACATTGTTCCTGCCCAAGAGCGGGTGGGCATGGAAGAAGATCCGGTAACTGGGTGTCGAGAAAAAGAAAACGCTTCTATCATGGTGGCTACAAAACGGGTGGCCACGGGGGAAGCGGATGCGGTAGTTTCCGCTGGAAATTCGGGAGCTACGATGGTGGCGGCTTTGTGGAACCTCAAAAGACTTCGGGGAATATTGCGCCCTGCTCTAGCCACTCCTTTCCCCAATGTTAAGGGGGGAACTACCGTTCTTCTGGATGCGGGAGCCAATACGGAGTGTAAACCTTGGCATCTATTACAATTTGCAATGATGGGCGTTATTTATGCAGAGCAGGTTTTTCAGGTCTCCCGGCCTTCCGTGGGAATTCTTTCCAATGGGGAAGAGGAGTCCAAGGGCAACGAACTGGTTCGAGCGACGCTCCCCTTACTTAAACACGGTGGGTTCCATTTTTATGGGCCGGTGGAAGGAAGGGATATCCTTCAGGGAACAGTAGATGTAGTGGTTTGTGATGGGTTTATGGGTAATGTGTGTCTTAAGATGAGCGAGGGGGTTGCCAGTGCCCTTTTGCAATTTCTTCGGGATGAGATCAATCGTCATCCTCTATACAAGTTAGGTGCTTTGCTGATGAAGGGGGGATTTCGTAATTTGAAAAAGCGTCTCAGCTATGATGAGTATGGGGGAGCTCCTCTTTTGGGTGTTAATGGTATTTCTGTCGTGTGCCACGGGAAATCTAATGCTAAGGCGATTTTTAATGCCATTCGCTTGGCAAAGAATTTGGTGGAGGTACGTGCCAACGAGCTTATTCAGCGGGCTCTGGAGAAAATGGACCCGCCTTCTGATCGTCCCCCTGAAGGCGGGACTGCTTTAAGAGGCAGCTATGTTGCCTGATCAGGGTGCGGGGTAGTTGCTCCCTTATGGCAGAAACAGTTTCAGTCAATCGGGAACAGAGGATAGGGTCTATGCGAGTGAAGGATCAGGTAGCGATTATCACGGGTGGTGCTCAGGGAATTGGAAAAGCCACGGCGGATCTCTTATTAAAGGAGGGGGCCCGGGTGGTGATATGCGATGTGGATGAATCCATGGTTCAGTCCACCGCTCAAGCCATGGGAGAAAATGCCTTAGGTCTTAAAGCGGATGTTACGGTGATGTCGGACTGTGAATCGGTGGTTAAAAAAGCAGTGGATAAATTTGGCAAGCTGGATATTTTGGTAAACAACGCCGGAATCACCCGCGATAATCTTTTGATTCGCATGACTGACTCGGAATGGGATCTGGTGTTAAGTATTAATTTAAAAGGCGCGTTTAATTTTACACGAGCCGCCGCCAAAGTGATGCTGAGAGCCAGACGTGGACGCATGATCAATATCGCTTCGGTAGTAGGTCAGATGGGAAATCCGGGGCAGGCCAATTATGCGGCTTCCAAAGGAGGATTGATTGCCTTTACCAAAGCTTGTGCCAAGGAATTTGCTTCTCGTAATATCAATGTTAACGCCATTGCTCCCGGTTTCATTAAGACCCGCTTGACCGATATTCTTTCTGACGATGCTAAGCAAAAATTATATACCATGATTCCCATGGAACGTTTTGGAGAACCTGAAGATGTGGCGAAGGGAGTGCTCTTCTTAGCTTCTGAGGACGCTTCTTATATCACAGGACAGGTTTTAGGCATCAATGGCGGGATGTATGTCTAAAAGCAGTTGATTTCGACTACGCTCAGTATTGATCCTGAGCCTGTCGAACGGATCAACCTAAATCAGGAGGAATAAGGAATGCCAGCGACAAATAACGTAGAAGACAGGGTAAAACAGATCATCGTGGAACAACTGGGAGTGGATGCCAATGAGGTAACTCCTCAGGCTCACTTTGTCAATGACCTGGGAGCAGATTCCCTGGATACTGTGGAGCTCGTGATGGCTCTCGAGGAAGAGTTTGATACCGAGATTCCTGATGAACAAGCGGAGAAAATTCAAACGGTTAGCCAAGCCATTGAATACATTAAATCTCACGCTAAAAAGTAACTAGAAGTAGGAAGATCCCCGCCTGCCGGACGGGCAGGGAAGAGCGAAGCGCGAAATGAGAGATTTATTTTCCTCACTTCGAGCTTAAGGGCTCGGTAAGAAATAAGTGACACAACTCGCCATGACAATTTTGGAGCGAAACAAGGAGAAAGGAGCGAGGCGATGCTGGGGGCATCGTGAGCGACGAACGACGCAGTTGGAGCCCAAAAGTGACCTGGCCCCGAAGGGGGAGGCCCATCTTTGGCCCCGCTCTGCGTTGCTCGGTCGGTTACAATGCGCTGCGGCATTGCTCCCTCCTCGCGCCTTGATCGGTTCTCAAACCTGGGCCTCCGAGTTATGCCAATTATTCCTTACCGAGCCCTAAGCATTGCAGATGGAGCAAAAATTGGGGGGCCGTTCTTTAGAGGAAGTTATTGGGTTTCACTTTAAAAATCCAGATTTATTGTTGGAAGCCTTAACCCATAAATCTCATGCCGTTGAAAAGAACCAAGCTCGTCAAAATGAACGCTTGGAATTCCTGGGAGATAGTATTCTCTCCGCGATCGTGGCCCATCATCTTTATGAAAAATATCCTGGAGAGGACGAGGGGCGGCTTTCCAAACGAAAGTCCTTGCTGGTGTCCCGGGCGGCGCTGGCTCGGTGGGCCAGGGATTTGGATATTGGAATGTACTTAAAATTAGGGGCGGGTGAGGATACCAGCGGGGGGAGGTCCCGCACTAGCATTTTAGCCAATGCCTTGGAAGCATTAATTGGGGCTGTTTATTTGGACGGAGGATTTAAGGCCTCCTCCGCTTTTATCGGGCATTGGCTTTCTCGTCAAGAAGATGGATTTAAGGAAACGGATTATAAGAGTCGGTTGCAGGAGATTCTTCAGAAAAAATATAAATCACCGCCTGATTACGAGCTGACTAAAGCCACTGGACCGGATCATGACAAGACTTTCGTTGTTTCCGTGAAATTGGGACAGCAGGTTTTGGGTACAGGAGTGGGGAAGAGCAAAAAAGAAGCGGAACAGGCAGCCGCTTGGGACGCTCTGAATCAATTTGTAGAAAATCAGAAATAAAACATTCAAACAACAGTTAGGTTCCTTAGGAGTTACTTTATGATGGATCATGGATTGACGGAAGAGCAAAAAGATATTGTGAGACTCGCTTATGAAATTGGCCAGAAAAAGATAAAACCGGTGCGAGAACACTATGACCAGACAGAGGAGTTTCCTCATGAGGTTGTGGAAGAGTTTAAAAAATCAGACTTGTTCGGCGTTTATTTGCCCGAACAGTATGGAGGTTTTGGGGGCGGAGATTTGGAATTGGCACTGGTGGTGGAGCAACTTTCGAGAGCTTGTGGGGGAATTGCCCTGTGCGTGGCTACCTCAGCTCTGTGTGCCATTCCTGTTTTGCTCTTTGGTACGGAAGAACAGCGAAAAAAATGGCTTCCCGACCTGGCTAGTGGGAGAAAATTAGGCGCTTTTACCATTACGGAACCTGAGGCGGGAAGTGATGCTACTTCCACAAGGGCTACCGCAAAATTAGATGGCAATCACTACGTCATCAATGGAGTTAAAAATTTTTGCTCCACAGGCAAGGTGGCCGATAATTATGTTTTGTTCGCTTCCACGAATCCTAATCGTGGGGCACGAGGTATCACCGCTTTTGTTGTGGAGAAAGGGACTCCTGGATTCGGTTTCGGAAAGAAAGAGACCAAGATGGGAATTCGAGCCAGCCCGACGTATGAGTTAGTGTTCCAAAATTGCCGGGTTCCCAAGGAAAATGTACTGGCCAAAGAGGGATATGGATTATTTGTGGCTCAAGGCACTTTTGATTACTCTAGGCCCGGAGTGGGAGCGCAGGCTTTGGGGATTGCGCAAGGGGCTTTGGATGAAACCTTGGCTTATATTCGGGTACGCAAACAATTCGGAACTACTATTTCCAGCTTTCAGGCGATCCAACATATGATGGCTGATTGCGCCACTCAGATTGAAGCAGCTCGGGCGCTTCTCTACTCTGTGTGCCGCGCCATGGATAAGGAGCTTAAGGCCGCGATCCAGAAAGCCATCCAGAATAAGACCTTGGTGCATGATGAGCTTGATAACATGAGAGCTCAACGCTGGACAAAGGAATCGGCCATGGTCAAACTTTTCTGTTCAGACATGGCTATGAAAGTGACCACCGATTGTGTTCAAATGTGCGGAGGCATTGGATACATGCGTGATTTTCCTGTGGAAAAATACATGCGTGATGCCAAAATTACCCAGATTTATGAGGGAACTAACCAAATTCAGCGCAATGAAATTGCGATGATGATGATCAAGGAAAAGGCTTCCAAAAAGAATTTGGAACCGGTCACGGCGTAGCACCGATTCAATAGAATCGGTGCTGGGGCTGGGGGTTGAAGATTTGGGGTTGGTTCAAATAATAATGTGTTTTATA
>JACQJM010000218.1 GCA_016205045.1 Elusimicrobiota bacterium
AAATCTCATACTTTTCTTTAATTTTTGAAGGGGCTTCTACGGCGACGAAGGCCTGGTACTTTTTTCCAGGCTGATGATTCGTGGGTTGAGCGTCTAAAATCAAAGGATAGGGCTCCGGTCTGTCTTGGGGTAGTGAGTTTAATGTCACTGTGATCTCTTCTAGGGAGTCACCGGATAGGGTGAACATTTCCCCCATGAGAGAGGGATTGACGTTCTTCACGGATTGCGGATTGCGGATTGCCTGCCCGCTGCTGCCGGGCGCGGCCAGGGCGAATTGCGGTCTTTGCTCCATGAGCTTAAAATCAGGAATGCGCGGTGCATAGGAGCCGTCGTTTTCTTCTAAAGCCACATGGAAGTTAGTTCCCCCAAATCCAAAAGAGCTCACATTGGCCCGCCTCTTATCAAAGGAGGCTGCCTCCTTTTTATCCCAGGCTTCGGCCTTGGTGACGACCCGGAAGGGGGTTTGTGGGAATTTGATCTCAGGGTTAGGAATCTGGAAATTAATAGAGGGCGGTTTTACTTTGTGGTGAATTGCCAACGCAGCCTTAATAATACCTGCCGCACCCGCAGCCGCTTTGAGATGGCCGATCTGGGATTTTACCGAGCCCAGTCCCAAGGACTGTTTTTGGCCAACATAGGGACCGAAGATTTCAGAAAGCACCCCCACCTCCGTCACATCCCCTACTCGGGTGGACGTCCCATGGGCCTCCACCAACCCCACTTTGTCGGGAGTGTAATCCAGCTGTTTGAAGGTCCTCTCCACCGCAAATTTTTGTCCTTTAGGGTTGGGGGCGGTGATGCCTTTTCCCCTTCCATCGGAGGAGGTTCCTATCGCTCGGACCAGGGCGTATATTTTATCCCCGTCTTTGAGAGCGTCGCTCAATCGTTTCAATATAAAAATCCCCACCCCTTCTCCCATCACAAATCCATTGGCTCGCGCGTCAAAAGGACGGGAACCATCCGGAGAGAGGGCGCCAATTTTGCAGAATTTCACGAAAGCGGTGGGGGCCATCATCTGGTCCACTCCCCCGCACACCGCCATGTCATACTCGCGAAACCGAAGACCGTGTACCGCCATGTCTAAGGCTGCCAAGGAAGAGGCGCAGGCCGCATCCACGGTGAAATTGGGGCCGTTGAAGTTGAAAGCGTTGGCCACCCGTCCCGCGATCACGTTGGAAAGTTCTCCGGGCATGGTGTCTTCGGTGATGACTCCTGCACGGGTCTTGGTCTCTTTTTCGAGCTCCTCTAAAAGCTGCTTTTTGACAGAATCTTCAAGATGAGTGAAGCTGGGAATTCGGCGCAGGATGTCTTGGGTATAGGCACAGTAAACCCTTTGATCCGTGGACTCTTTCTTGGTCCCTCCCATGGAGTTGCCCAGGATCACCGCGGTCTTTTCTGAGTTGAAAGATCTTTTATGGTTTCTGGTTTGCCGACCTTCAACTATTTCCGCGCCGTCCCGCTTTGCGGGAGCCCCGGCTTGGTCATCCAATCCTGCATCCTGCAGAGCTTCCTGGGTGGCGGCGACCGCCATCTGCTGAACAGAGTCCATCTGTTGAGCGACCGGAGGAGGAATGCGGAATTTTAAAGGATCAAACTTGAAATCCTTAACGAACCCACCTATCTTGGAGTATGTTTTGTCTAGGGCTTGGGGATCGGGATCGTAGTAGAGATTCCAGTCCCAGCGGTCTTGGGGAACCTCGATGATGCAGTTTTTCCCTTCCAGGATGTTTTTCCAGAAAGCAGGGACGTTAGGGGCTTGGGGCAGAACGGCTCCCAAACCCACGATGGCTATCGGCTCCGCGAGGGATGAGGGATGGGGGATGAGAGATGAGTCCTTGTCTTGTATACTCATAACTCTTCACTCATATCTCATCACTAAGATAGTGCAGGCACTCCCACAATGGAGTATCCGCCATCTACGAAGATAGTCTGGCCGGTGATCATGCGGGATTCATCGGAGGCCAAGAAGGCGGCGCAGCGGGCCACATCTTCTTGGGTGACATTGTCACGCAGGGGGGCGACGGATTTGTGGTAGTCTAAAATCAGGTCGAAATTGGGGATTCCGCTGGCGGCCAGTGTTTTGATAGGGCCTGCCGAGATGGCGTTCACTCGGATTTTTTGAGGACCCAGCTCATGCGCCAGTTCGCGCACGTAGGCTTCCAGGGCGGCTTTGGCCACTCCCATGACCTTATAGTTGGCGCAGACTCGTTGTCCTCCTAAATAAGTTAGGGTGATGACACTTCCCCCCTTAGACATTAAAGGAGCGGCGTATTTCACCATCTTGGGCAGAGAGTGGCTGGAAACGGTCAAGGCTTGGGAAAAATCAGCTTCCGAGGTCTGAAGGACCGGTCCTTCAAAAGCGGTGGCGGGAGCAAAGGCGATGGCGTGGACCAGGATATCGATAGGGCTTTGGAGTTTCTTGAAGAAAGCTTCCAGCTCCTCTTCCTTAGAGACATCACAACGCTCATACCCGGCCAGATTGGGGAGTTGAGGGGCGATATCCTTTATACGGCTATGGTACCTAAACTGGTATCCCAGCCATATTTTAGCCCCATTTTTGGCCAGTTCTTGCGAAATGGCCCAGGCAATCGAGGTTTCGCTGGCTACCCCAAACACCAGGGCCGTTTTACCTGACAAACTACCCATGTAAGACATATATTATACCAATTTAGGACGGTGGATGACAAGGAAAAAGAAGAGCAGATCCAATAACTAAAAGTCTGGCACTATGTAGATTCTGTTTCTTATTCTATTATGGTAGGCCTGTTATTATACCTAAATACGGATAGACGGTGTTAATGTCTGGCT
>JACQJM010000228.1 GCA_016205045.1 Elusimicrobiota bacterium
AACCTAGCCTCATCAGTGGGTTTCAGATCGTTCGCAAAATAGGACAGGGTGGAATGGGTATTGTGTACGAAGCCATGGACCAAGCTCTCCAGAGAAAAGTAGCCCTTAAAAAGATGCGGGATGAAATCTCAGATGATCCTAGGGAAAAGAACCGTTTTTTAAAAGAAGCCAGAACGGTAGCCTCTCTGAAACACCCGCATATCATCGAGATATACTCTATCCAGGAGATGTCGAATGGGCTCTACTTAGTTTTTGAATATGTATCCGGGCAAACCATGGACGAGATGTTAGGAGAAAGAAAGAACTTTGTGGTGAATGAATCATTCCAGCTTCTTAAACCTGTGGCCCAAGCTTTGGATTATGCCCACGGGAACGGAATCGTCCACCGGGACCTAAAACCCTCCAACATCATGGTAAGCCACACCCGTGAAGTGAAGGTGATGGATTTCGGTATCGCCAGGCAGGTTCAGGATACTCTTTCCAAAATGAGCCGGTGGGAATTGGTGGGCACATTGTCCTACATGGCTCCCGAGCAACACCGGGGGGAGTACTGCAAGGAATCGGACATATACTCCCTGGGCATCTGCTTTTATGAGATGTTGAGCGGAACGACTCCCTTTAAAGGAGATCAAGCCTACTCTCTAAAAGAACAAAGAAAATATGACGCTCTCTCCCGGATCTTTCCTTCCCTCTCTCCCAAAATTAACTTGGTGATGGATAAAGTACTGGAACCTCTTCCCAAAAACCGGTTCCACTCCGCTACAGAATTCCTATCTTCCCTAGAAGAAGCCTTGACCCCCAGGGCCTAGCGTTGACGTTCTCATTTCGCTGGTCCCTGCGAGTCCTATCAGCGAGCGGGGGCTTAGGTCCAAATAGTCCCAAAACAGAGTAGGTCCTAAGTCCGAAAGCCCGCGGTCCAGATGGCCTATAGCAGTCCTTTTTGTTCGTGATACAATGGATTTGCAGAGTTATTTTCGCATGAATCCTATTTTTCTTCTTTCTTTGATCCTTCTAAGGCTAGCCCCCGCAGCGCAAACCAGTCTTGGATTTTCCGCCAGAACTTTTCGGTTTAATCCCGCCACCCAAGAAGTCACTTTGCCCGGAGAGATCAAAGCCTCTCAAGCCCAAGCTTGGTCCAACTCCAACTCCATCGCCTTTCATTTGGACTCTCACCTCGTGGTTCGATTTTATACCCAACCCCAAAACTTTGCTTCCCCCCATTATACTCAAGAAGATTTCAACCGGTGGGGCCAACGAGAGGCGGGCCTTCTCCAAAAAGCAGCCGATGCAGGAGTAGGACTGCCCATAGAAAGAACGGGAGAAACCAAGAGCGGCATATTCTACGCCATATTCCAAAAACCTCTCCGGGGCGCTTCCGCAGCGGAGTTGATCAAGCGCGGCAGAGCCGAAGAGATGATGGCGACCCTAAGGCAGATGACTGAAACTTTAGCGAAAGCTGGAATATATGAATTTGAACTTAACCCATCCCAAATCTATGTCGATCGAAAAACAAACACACCTTACTTGATCAGAACCTATGCCTCCACAAGACAGTACCCTCAACTGCCTAAAGCGGGAAAGGAAATAATGCTGGCCACCTACCACACCCGGCGCGAATGGATGAGAGAAATGAGTAAGGTTTGGCCTGATTTTCTGGAAGGAAATAAAATTCTATCCCGGGACAAGGCCGCGATCGGACTGCCCGGCATGACGCGCATGCTCCTAGAATCTATGCGAACCAACACTCCTCTGAAAATCTTTTACCTCACGGAAGGAAAATATCGCGAGGAAAGAAAAATTAAGGAATTCATCGTGCTGCCCGGTCCCAGAAATAGAACCCACAACGACCTCTTGAGAGGCTATTTCCATGCTTTTGTTTTTCCACCCGAAGATAAAAAACCTAAAAAAGAATATACGTTCCGGTTGGATCGGGTAGCCCGGATGGAAATTCCAGAGCTCGAACCGGAATAGTTCCCGCCTTTGTTAGCCGATAAAACCACAATGAAATTGGACCTTATAAAACTCGCCCTCCTCTATAAGCCTTACGGCGTGGTATCCCAGTTCCGTCCTTTAGGAAACCATAAGACGCTGGCGGCTTTTGGTTTATCGCGCCAAATTTATCCTGTGGGACGTTTGGACACGGACAGCGAAGGACTTCTTCTTTTAACCAATGATGGCAATCTTCAACATGTTTTGACCGATCCCCAATTTAACCACCCCCGCAGTTATTGGGTTCAGGTGGAGCGAGTGCCTACTCCTGAGTCTCTCATGCAACTAGCCAAAGGCGTTCCGTTGACCGATGGCAGGACCAAACCTTGCCAGGTCAAACTTTTAGATCAAGAACCTTCTCTCCCACCCAGAGTCCCCCCCATCCGTTTTAGAAAAACTGTCCCCACAGCCTGGCTGGAAATCACGCTCACGGAAGGGAAAAACAGGCAGATCCGGCGCATGACCGCCTCCGTTGGCTATCCCACCCTGCGGTTGGTCAGGATCCGTATCGGCTCCTTCACGCTGGAAGGATTGATCCCCGGCCAGTGGCGCTATGCCTCACGAGAAGAGCTGAAAGAGTTGAGATCTGCGCAATCCGAAATTCACAATCCAAAATCCCTGCCTCGCCCCTCCTCTCCCCTCCTCTCCGGCGGGCAGGCGGTGGGCAGGCGGCAGGCAGGCAAAATCTAAAATCTAAAATTAAATGGTCCCCATTCTCCTTTACCTCCTCCTCTGTCTCATATGGGGCTCTACCTGGTCCGTGATCAGAATAGGATTGGTGGGAGTTCCTCCCTTTTTGGCGGCAGGCCTCCGGTTCCTTCTCTCCGCCACAATTCTTTTTGCCATCGTGTATTTCAAACGAATCTCCCTTCGTTTCAGCAAGGAGGACAAAGTAGCTATTTTCTCGGCGGGAATTCTGGGGTTTACCGGAGGATACGCCTTTGTCTACTGGGCGGAGCAGTACATCAGCGGGGGATTAACCGCCATTCTTTTCAGCTCCATGCCTTTGATCGTAGCATGCCTAAGTCATTTTTGGGTAAAAACGGAAAGACTCACCACCAGAAAAGTTTTGGGGATATTGATCGGGATGGCAGGTACGGCCATTTTATTCTGGACGGATGAACAACTGTCCGCCCAAAAAATTGCGGCCATGGGTTCTGTCCTACTGGCCAGTTTTTGCGCAGCCACCAACTTGGTCACCATGAAAAAGTACTCTCATAAAACCAACATTTACATTTTAAATGCCTGTGCCATGTCGATCGCCGCGGCCTGTCTGTTGAGCTTAAGTTTTTTTACCGAATCTTACCGAGAAGTGACGTGGTCCTTAAGCAACCTAACCGCCATGATCTACCTTGCCGTTTTCGGCACGGTCATCGCGTTTATATGCTACTACACGCTGCTTCACAAAATGCCCGCCACCCGCCTGAGCACACTGACTTTAAGTTTTCCCATCATTGCCGTATGGATCGGCTGGCTTTTCTTAAACGAGAGTGTTTCCGGAAAAACCTTACTCGGCATTGTCACCGTTTTGGCGGGAGTTTCCCTGGTGATTTTATCTCCCTCATTTAAAAAAATTCCAGAGGGTGTCCAGTATGAAGGTTAACCCCAAGCTTCAATGCGTTTGGGTGGAATTTACAAGGAAGGAGCGCCGGACACCGCGTTCCTGAATATACTCCATCAAGCGTGCGTAAAGGGGATGACTCCCCAAAGTAGCGCTGTCTCCGATCAGGATCAACGAGCGCCGGGCCCGGGTCAACGCCACGTTCAAGCGCCTAAAATCATTTAAAAAACCTATCTCTTTTTCCAAATTGGAGCGAACGAGGGAAATCACGATCACCTCTTTTTCTCGGCCCTGAAAACCATCCACCGTGCGCACCTCCGGCCCATTCTCTCCCATCAATTCCTTCAGGCGCCGCACCTGAGCGGCATAAGGGGTGATCACCCCGATCTGAGCGGGTTTGATCCCTGACTTAAGCAGTTGTTGTATAAGGCTCAGGGTGAATTTAGCCTCCCCCTCATTCTCGCGGCTTTGAGTCAAATCATCCCAGGATTCTTTAAAGCCAGCCCCCGCGGTATCCCAAAATTGTACTGGAAATCGGGTCAAGTCGTTCTCTGATACCCCGGCTAAATCCTTAGCGGTGTGCATTTCTACGGAAGGATCTGGCACCAGGCTGTTTTCGTAGAAATTTTGGGAAGAAAAATCCATGATGTTGCGGTGCATGCGGTACTGAACCCTCAGCAAAAACTGCAACGCCGGAGGCAGCCAAGCCATCAATCGCTCCATCAATGTTCGCCCTAGCCCTTCCTTGACCGCTTCCTGTGAATGCAGAGTAGGCGGCAACTGCATGGGATCCCCGGCAAAAACCGCTTTTTTAGCTTGAAGAAGAGGAATCCACGAAAGAGGTTCGGGGGCCTGAGAGGCCTCATCCATCACCGCCAGATCGAACACTCCCGAGCGAAGCGGCCCAGAAATACCCCCATGCGTCGTCAAAATCACATCCGCCTCATTCAGGATCTGCTGTTTCATGCGTTGTTCCAAGCCACGCAGCTCTCCCTTTTTAGCGTCATAACGGCGTCCCGTCTTGTTGCGTCCGTGATGCCTGGCGCGAGAAGATTGTAACTCCAACGGAAATTTCTGCAGCTGGGATTCCAACCGATGAATTCTTTTCGCTCCTCGATCGGTTTTCAACAGCGCCTCCAATGTCCAGGCATGAAAAGGCTCAGGAATGCGGGCAGGATGGCCCAGACGGACCACTTTTAACCCGTAGGGCAATAATTTTTCCAAAAGATTATCTACGGCCACATTGGAAGGAGCGGTGGCCAAAACTTTCTGTCCTCGGCGAGCCGATTGATAGATGAGCTCGGCCAGAACGGTCGTCTTTCCGGTGCCCGGAGGTCCATGGATCACCGCCACGTCCTTGGCAGCCAATGCTTTTTGAATGGCTTGCTTCTGATAGGAATTGAGAGTAGAGTTTCTGAATTTTATCTCCGGCAAGGGATCAAAGGCAGGACGCTGCAAGCCCAGAAGAACATTCCTCAACCCGAGGGTGCGGCGATTAGAAGCCGACTCCAACACATCCAGGGCACCCTTCATGCGTCGGTAGGTGACATCCGACTCCCTCATGTCCACCCGCCACTCCGTATCCGGAAAGCGCTTTCCCGAACTCACGGCCACACCCAACTGATTTTTGTGAACAGCAGAAACCGTTCCCTCCAGTTGAGTCCCATCTAAAGCGGTCAAGAGAACCAGATCCCCCGCCTCCATGCCGTGAAAGGGACGGGGGTTTTTTTTGTGCGCCTGGGTGAAATAAAGAATCGGGTTTCCTCCCAGGGCCAGTCTTATTCCTTGCAGATTCAACCCTGAAACGGTAACGCCCAGAGCTTCCCGCACCTCCAGGGGGCTTTCTCTTAGGTGATTGAACTTTTCAACTTCCGCGGCACGCTCCAACTCTAATAAATGGGATAAATGATGGATATGGACAAACGGATTGGGAATTTGGGAAGTTTCTTCAGACCGGATATTTCTGTTGCCATCAAAAACAGCATTTCCCCAGCGTCTTTCTTCGGCCGGAGCCGCCGTTCGGGTTCCTGGCCGTGTCGATCGGACCGATCTCGCGGCCATAAGGACTCTGGGAGCGAGAAAAGCGCCGACAGATAAAGAGGGATGCGAAATCGCTGAAATAGCGGAGGGTGGGGG
>JACQJM010000234.1 GCA_016205045.1 Elusimicrobiota bacterium
CCCCGGTGTTACACCGGGGGGGCCGCTGATCCCGAACATCGGGACTGTTGGTCGCCCTAGGCGAGCTCCTCCTTACGGAAACGTAGGCTCCCCATCGACTTCTGGGGGGCGCGAATAAAAAGCACCCCCTGGTGCGGTACCGGGGGGGCTTACGAAGAAATAAGGAGGTAATAAATGAAGAAACTTCTAGGAACGGTCCTAGGCTTAGCGCTGGTTTTCCCAGCCATAGCCCAGGCCGATCTACTGAAGAATCTCAAAACCAGCGGTCAAGTAGATGTTCAGGGTGTTCGCGTGAACAACCTGGATTCTACAAGCGGCACCATGGATAGGTTCGGGCGGACTCATACCCGATTGATCTGGGGAGCTTCTTTTGACCTTCTGGATGACGTCATGGGAAATGTCACCTTCACAAAGACCGATAGGAACTATGGAACAGGTGCACAATCGGTCACTGGAGTAGAAGGGGTGGCATTGGTAAACGAAGCCAACATCCAGATTAAGAATTTGGGATGTGTGGATGCGAAAGTCGGTCGCCAGTTCTACGGCAACGCGGGGGATATGGTTGTTTATTATGGTCCCTCCGGAAAACCGTCTGATTCCACCACTCCTCTGGGTGTAACGGCATTGGATGCTGTCCGCTTGGACTGCACCCATGCGCGCGACTACCTAGGAAATGGGGGGAGTCTCCATCTGTTTAACGGTAAAGTCACCGACGCTTCCAACACGGCCGACACCGACACCGATGTTCGTGGCCTCTCCGCTGGCTGGAAACTCTTCGGCCTGGCGTGGGTCGCCGACCTCTATGAGAGGAGACTCGGATCGGGTGTTCTGAAAGCGGATGGAAGTGGAAACGCTGGCCGATTGGACGATGACCTGTGGGTCCTGAGATTGAAGACCAAAGGGGATGTAGGTATGGTTAAGGGTATGACTTGGAATGCTCAAGTAGCCCTCAATCGGGGAACCAACGGCGATACCAACGGCAGCGGAACCATCACTGCTGGGGATGTGGATCCAGCCACTGGACCTGTTCCTCAGTACCGAGGGTGGGCCTTCCTTGGGAATGTAGCTCACAAATGGAATTGGAACAAGGTGGGAGGGGTTAACTGGGGTGGTGAACTAGGTTACGGATCTGGCAATGTGCCGACTGATCCCGTCAGCCGACCCGTCACCAACACCTTTGCCGCCATTGCTTCCGATTACCGACCCGGAGACATTTACGGTGGTCATTTCGGTGGTCTGACCGGTGGGTTTAACCCTGCTGGTCTTTCCAACCGCTTGATCTACAATGCCTGGGTGAGCCTAAATCCCGACAGGTGGCCTAAACTTACTGCCACCGTACAAGGATATAAGTTCCACTTTGTACAAGGACCTGTCGTTCTCGGTGTTCAAGAAAAGAACATCGGATCCGAGGTGGACCTGAGACTAGGATACAAGCACTCCGACAATGTTGGCGTCGGATTCAGCTACGGCCGCTTCTATCCTGGCGCTGCGATCATTCATACCATCGCAGGAGCTGGTGGAGGAACAGTGCAGGTGAACCCCACCAACCGTCTAGGCACGGACTTAACGGTAAGGTTCTAAGTTAGATTTAACCCGCCTGAGTGGGTTAATAGATTAAAACCCCCCCGGTGTAACACCGGGGGGGTTTCTTTTTGCTTCATCCAGAAAGGTTTCACTTTATTTTTCATCTAAAATTTCATACGATTCAGTAGTTCATGCAAAAATCGGCTAAAACTCTGCGTACTTCTTTTGTCTTTTTCTTCATTTTCATCCTTCATACTTCATACTTTCTCCCTTTCGCCCACTCTGCCACCCTGGACCTAACCACTAGCGCCAGGATAAGAGGGCTATCCTATAAAAATACCACCTTAACCACTGAGGGTGCCCGCAACCAATCCTTTTTTTCAGAGAGAGCGGACCTTGGGCTCATGCTCAAAAATATCAAATTAGATTCTCCCAGGGGCCGAGATACCACCATGGATGTTGGGCTCTTGCTGGGAGCGATAGGCATTTCCGGATCCACCGTTCCCATACAATCTCCCTTCGATCGGGCGGCCTCACGCTACCCCAACTCCAATCTTACTCCTTACATTCAAAACGCTTATGTTAAGGTTAACCAATTCCTAGGATATCCCTGGCAGCTCACTCTAGGCCGACAACCATTCGAACTGGTGGGGGGGTTGTTAGCTTCAGACAATGGGGTAGGATTTACGGGACTTCGAATAGATTACCCTTTCCGTTCCTGGGAAATGAAAACGAAATTATTCATGTTCGAACCCAGCTCTACGGGGGGAGTAAACAGCTTAGATCTATATGGTTTTTCCTTAGAGATCCCATCAGAAGGTATATGGGAGCTCAGTGCCCTGATCGAGAAGGATAAAACTACCACCGTAGCCCTTAATACACCCGTACAGGGGGCTGTAAGGACATTCTACGGGCTGCGCTACTCCCTTGAATATGGTCCTCTCTCTTTTGATGGGCAGGGAGTGATACAATCTGGAAGCGCCAAACCCCAGAATCCTGCCCAGTCTAAAATTACTTATGCAGGCACGGCTTTATTATTTAAAGGAAAATGGACTCAGGAGATGGGTCGCCTAGGGATCGGACAGGGAAGACTTTCCTTTGGGAAAGGCAGTGGAGATCACTCGGATACCCTTACCAGAGATGAGGCTTTCTTTCCTAGTTATGGCAAGAGATTTGATGGATTGGAAAGGGCTGGTTTTGGTGATTTTTATGGGGCCTCTCTTTATGATGCCTTTGGCTCCACCTCCACTGCCAACGGCCTTCCTCCCAACGCCAGCGGAGTCCAAGTGTTCAATTTAGGGGCCACATTTCCACCTTATAATGGAATATACCTGGATATTGATTATTATATATTCCAGGCGGGCACGATTGGCTCTGCTCTCACCAAATCACTAGGCAAGGAATGGGATGTTAGACTTCACTACACCATTAAAAATAAGCTGACGATTCAAGTTGCATTTGCCTCCTTCTCTCCAGGAAATCCTTACAACTCCACCACGGCCAAAAGATTTCTCTTTGAAGCTTCCGGAAGATTTTAAAGTAATACTTTAAATTTTTAAGAAGTCCTTTCCCAGGAGAAATCCATCCGGGCCCCTTCTCTCCATTGACTTCAACTTAAACAAAGCTTGGCTGGTCGAGGGTGTTTCGGCAAAGCAGGGCTGTGCCGCAGGGCCGCATTTAGCTGATGGTCGGCCTGAGGCTCAGAGTGTGCCGCAGATGGCACCACGTCCCTGCGGACGGAACCCCTCGGAATCCAGCCAAGCTATCAGTGACGTCATCTCCCGAATCTCTCTATATTACTAATGATAATATATATTATGTTTCATAATAGTGCTATTCACAAAATCCACAAGATATTCATTTCCCCTTAAAATATTTTATATTTATCGTTGTATATGAATGGTAATCATAAATTATTTAATACTAAATATTGATTTTTAAAATTAGCAGTCATTCTGTGGATAATTGCCGCTCAATTTCAGGCCCGAGCGGATAAAATCAGATCTCTGGCAAGTGATAGATTTGGGAAGGATCGATCGGAGCTTGAAAGAAAAGGGCGGGTGATCGTGTATTTAAGAACTCAGGTTAAGAGGCGGGCGGGGATTGGGGTGGTAGGATGCTCTGGGAAGGTTCAGGCCAAACGATGCCCAAGGCAATGACCCCATACCCCCCCAATATCAAAAAGGGAGATAGGGTACTGGCCCAGTTCTGACCCATGGTATCTGTTTTGGAAAGGCAAAAAAAGCCAAGAAAGAGTATCCCTATACCCAAAAGGATAAACCTCTTCCCATTTTTGGATATAGACTGTTCCAAAATGGAGGAAGGTATAGAAATGCCACTTCCCATCTGTCTCTTTTTGTTAGATTTCCTACCCATACAGAAAGAATACTACAAATTCCCCAAAGTGTTGCCAATCATCAAAAAACCATGAAAGCCAAGGGATAGGCGAAATACCCACAAGGAACTAAACGGTCAGATCAGGGATGGATTCTTCTTTGCTAGGGATGGTAGGAGCTTTGGAAGGAAGAGATTCCCTCTGCCGGAACATCTGGGTGGCCCCTCTTTCCTCTTCCACTACCTTAGGGTAGGGAGCTAGATTTTGAACGGTGTAGCGTCCGGGTTTTCGACGAAAGAAAAAGGGCGCCAGCACCAACACCCCGGCCAAAGACCCCCCGTACCACAGAAGCGGGGTTGGGGATGCAGGATTCTCTTCTTGCGCATGCCCATAAAGCGGGGGAGGAGATTTCACCACCAGCGTTCGCGCAGGCTCCTCTCGGGATGTGACAGACTCTTTAGGATGGTTTAAAGAAATAGGGACTCTCACCCCACCAGGCAAACCTTTCAAAACAGTCCCCCCATCGAAAGGAAGACTGGCCCGCATGGCACTCGATTCAAAATCTGAAAAGCGGCTGTTCAACGCATCTTTCAAATCGCTCGCGACAGCAGGCCGAGAGGCCCAAAGCCTTTCCCAGGACTGGTTCTCCCATAAATATTCCCGCCTCACTTTTTCCCCCCACTCCAGAGCAGGGATGGTGGAGCGTGTCTCATGCGGAGCCAGGTTTGGTTCGTGAGCTTTCTTTGAATTCATCGCTATCGCAGAACCGGAAGAGGGTTGAGTGAGGTTCGGGGACACAGAGTCCGCTTTTCGGTGCGTGCGCACCACCCAGAGAGAGATAAGAATAGAAGCGGTAATAGCCCAACCAGCAGCACGGTCCCAAATGGGCTTTTTAGAAGAAAGAGAATAGGCGATGGCAAACGAAGCTAAGGGAAGAGTGAAGTAGAAACAAGAACCTTTTCCTGGTCCTTCGCTGGTGACCCCTATTTTCCCTCCATGTTGAGTCACAATATCCCGGCAAATGCTCAATCCCAACCCCAGCATCCCTCCATTTCGGGAACGATAAAATCCGCGAAAAATCTTTTTCTGCTCCTCCGGGGCGATGCCATCTCCCGTGTCCAGCACGTTGATTTTCACAATCTCCCCTTCCAAGCTCGAAGAAATTTTTATGGAGCCTCCCCGGGGAGTGTGCCGGACAGCATTGGAAATAAGATTGGAAAGCACCTGCAGGATCCGACGAGCATCCACAAAAACAAGCGTCCTTCCTTTTAGGTTTTCCAACTTCAGGGAGATCTCCTTGCTCCGGCTCAAAACCTCCAATCCCTCTACCGCTTGAGATAAAAGATTTTCTATAAGCAAATGAGATTGGTTTAAACGGAAATTTCCCCTCCGGATGGATTCGTGATCCATTAAATCCTGCAGAAGTCCCAAGGCCTGTTGAGAACAGAAGGAAATTCGGGACAATGTATCGCGCTTCTTTTGCCCAGAGGGATCCTCAGAAGCGTTGAGAAGAATTTGAGAATACCCATCTATGCAGGTGAGGGGATTTCGGATGTCGTGGAAGACCTTCAAATAAAGGTCGGTCTGATTCCGTTTAAACCGAGGGAATCGCCATCTCTTGAAAAGAGACCTAATGCCAATATCCATCTGGATACTATTTTAATCGAGATTCCCCTCGGCAGCATGAGGCTAAAGACCTATTTTAAAATGGGCCTTTTGGACCACCCTTTAGTCCTACGCCACTTTAGACCCTTTGCCGACCTAAAATTAGGACCTTCGGCTCTAGGAGCTGGGGAATTTCATTCAGTACAATAATAAACATGAAAAAACTAATCGCGATGACCTTGTCTCTTGCCATTCCAGGATCCGGGTCGGCCCAATATATCTCAAAACCCTCCATTCAGAAAACAGTGTCAACTCGAACGGGTGCTGTGGTTTTCAACCCAGGACAAGTTTTTCTCTCTCCCGCTGCTAGTTTCCCCTCCTTTAATTCCCCCATTAATATTCAACCTGCATCTTTAAGTTCCACGCGCCAGAACTCCGGGCGAAGCGTGGTGGCTCACACACGCTCTGCAATTCTCCATTCCGCTCCTTTGGCCAGCCAGCATTCTCTTCTAGGAACCATCCAGGGGCAAGTGGCAAAGACCTCTCCCCGCGCTCTGGAGAAAATACCCCTAGTGGAGTCTCACGCTGCCGCTGGTCGCATGCTGGGAGAAAGAACAGGCGTTGTCTCCGCTCAGGAGAACGTTGAAATCACAGGGGTTTCCGGCTCTTCTATTTTTGCCTTCGAGTCCATTCCCACTCTACCCTATCACCCTCTGGGGAGACAGACGGAAAGACGTGGGGAAACGACCTCCTCTATTTCCTCGCAGAGTAGACCTTCTTTTTCTCCATCACCTCACACTCTTCCCTTACAATTTCTTCACAATGCTAAAAAATCCTGGAACCGCAGAGCCGTGGCGGACTCTACTGGAAAGGATCTCACCTACGGTAAAACTTTGACCGCCAGCATTATTCTAGCCA
>JACQJM010000219.1 GCA_016205045.1 Elusimicrobiota bacterium
GGCCAAGGGATACTACTCCAACAAGAGAAACCGTTGGAGAGCGGTCATCCAGCAGGTCGAAAAATCTCTCAAACACGCTTACCGTGACCGCAAGGACAAGAAGGGTGTATTCCGAAAGTTATGGATCACCCGAATTAACGCTGCTTGCCGGGAACAAAATGTCAGTTACAGCAAATTCATGGGCCAGCTTAAAAAATCTGGTCTCACTCTGAACCGGAAGATGTTGGCAGAAATGGCGGTGCGAGATAACTCCGCTTTTAAAAAGCTCGTTTCGGAAGTGTTCCCGGGTAATTCATAAACGAGTGCAGGGTAGGACCTTGAGGAATGAAAAACCATGCCAGCCTCTTGGGAGAAAAATCTCCGCAGTATCCAAGCATTCTACACCAAAGCCCTTCGGGAAGCTAAGGATCCCAAAAATCTTGAAACCCTCCGAGTTGAAGTCCTGGGCCGCAAGGGCAAGCTAACCCTTCTTCTCAAAGATCTCAAAAACTGCTCCCTGGAAGAACGCAAGCGTTTAGGCCCTCTCGCCAACCAGCTCAAAGATCAACTGGAATCTCTCATCCAAGAAAAAAGGGAGAACCTCACCGCAGCAGATCTCAAGGCCAAGCTGGAAACCCCCTCTCTTTTTGATCCCTCTCTTCCCGGAGCCTCTTTCCGACAAGGCCACTCCCATCCTCTTACCCAAACCATGAACCAGATGACAGAAATTCTGGCTCAACAAGGATTCTCTTGGGCTGAGGGCCCCTTGATCGAATCCGATTACTATAACTTTGAGGCTCTGAACTTTCTCCCGGATCACCCCGCTCGAGATATGCAAGATACCTTTTACATCAGTTCGAAGTTCGAAGTTCGAAGTTCTAAGTTAAAAGAAGAAGATCAACAACCTAGAACTTCGCACCTAGAACCTAGAACTGGCTTGTTATTACGGACTCACACCTCCCCCGTTCAAATCCGCAAGATGGAAAGCTCAAGGCCGCCCCTAAGAATTATGGCCCCGGGAAGGGTCTTCCGCCATGAGGCGGTGGATGCCAGCCACTCGGCCGTTTTTCACCAGATTGAGGGCCTGTACGTGGACCGTCAAGTGTCTATGGCCGACCTTAAAGGAACCCTCCAAATTTTTATGCAAAGCCTGTTTGGATCCAGCACTGAAATAAGATTCAGGCCTTCCTACTTTCCCTTCACAGAACCTTCCGCCGAGGTGGATGTCCAGTGCCTTTTTTGTCAGGGCGGAGGTTGTACCGTCTGCAAAAAAAGCGGATGGTTGGAAATGCTGGGTGCCGGCTTGGTTCATCCTAATGTTCTCAAACAGGTAGGATACGACCCTGAAACATGGTCCGGATTCGCTTTTGGTATTGGCGTGGAACGGGTCACTATGCTGCTTTTAGGAATTCAGGATATCCGCATGTTTTATGAAAATGATGTCAGGTTCCTTGAACAGTTTTAGTGTTATAGCGTCATAGAGTTATAGAGTTGCGATAATGAAAAAATATACAGGAAAACTCAATGAACACTACAAACGCAATAACGCGATAACGCAATACCTCTTTTTATGAAATTCTCTTACGCTTGGCTAAAAGAGTTTATCAACCTGGACCTCCCTCCGGAAGCTTTGTCCCAACATCTTTTGCTCATTGGATTTGAAGTTTCCTCCATGGAACGACAAGGACCCCGGTTGACGGAAGTGGTTGCGGCGGAGATTCTTAAGATTGAAAAACATCCCAGCGCCGATCGTCTTTCCTTGTGTACCGTAACGGATGGGGCTCGAAATTTTTCCGTGGTGTGCGGGGCTCAAAATATTCAGGTGGGTCAACGAGTTCCTCTGGCCAGAATCGGGGCCACCCTTCCGGGAGACCGCCGCATCGAGCGCGCTAAAATTCGCGGGATCGAGTCGGAAGGAATGCTTTGCTCCGCAGGAGAATTGGGAATTTCCCAAGAACCCAATCACGGCATTCATATCCTTTCCCCTTCTATCCCACTGGGAGTTGATATCAGACAGTATTTACCTTCGGCAGATACCACTTTAGAGGTCGAAATTGGACCCAATCGCCCCGACTGTCTCTCCCATTTAGGCCTCGCTCGAGAACTGTCTCTCTATTTTCGCCTTCCTTTAAATTTCCCCCAAACACCCTCTCTCCCTTCTTCCAAAAATTTAGAAGCGCCACCCATCCAAATCGAAGCTCCTACAGGCTGTTCTCTGTATCTGGGAAGAAGCTTTCAAGAAATCCGGGTGAAACCTTCTCCCATCTGGCTTGCGCAAAGACTTTCCTCCGTAGGCTTAAGGCCCATCAATAATGTGGTGGATATCACCAATTATGTCCTCCTGGAAATAGGTCAACCCCTTCACGCTTTTGATCAAGATAAGTTGGAAGGCAAAACCGTTCGAGTGCGCTGGGCAAAACCGCAGGAAAAACTTCAAGCGCTGGATGGAAAAAGTTATGGTTTGACCGAAGAGTGTCTGGTCATAGCGGATGATCATAAACCCATCGCCCTGGCCGGCATTATCGGAGGGGAAGAAACCTCCATCACCGATAAAACCCGGACCGTTTTTCTCGAATCCGCCCTTTTTTCTCCTCCGGTCATCCGCAAAACCTCGAAACGACTAAAGCTCAAAACAGATTCTTCTTATCGTTTTGAAAGAGGGGTAGACCCCCAGGGTATCCCGCAAGCCAGTCAAAGGGCAGCGGAACTTATCCTTAAGATTTGCGGGACTCCTTCCCTTTCTAACGGAAAAGAGGTCCACTCCGATGACTGGTCCACTTCCCGCTCCAAGCCCATTCAAATTGAATCGGAGCGACTCAATAAAATTTTAGGAGTATCCCTAGATGTTGGGCGCGTGGAACAAACCCTCAAAGCTTTAGATCCCGCACTCAAAACAAGCGGCACGGCCCCTCTGATGTGGGAACTGTCCCCCCCATCCTATCGTCAAGATATTTCTACCATTCAAGATGTAGCCGAAGAAATTGGAAGACTTCTGGGATATCACCAGATTCCCGCAGAGCCTTCGCCTGTAAAGTTTCAAAGGATTCGAACTCTTCCTTCCCAAAACGTGCTGCGCCAAGTGCAGGAAACCTGTGTAAGATTAGGACTTTGGGAAGCCTACAACTATGATTTTCTCTCGCAAGAAGAACTGAAACGCTCCGGCTGGTCCTCGGAAGAGTTGGAAAAACTTCCCAAGCTGGAAAACCCCATCTCTTCGGATTGGGAATATCTCCGCCCGACTCTTTTGATAGGACTGCTCCGAAATCTCAAGCACAGCCTGAATCGAGGATCAGAAACATTGCTTTTTTTTGAAACGGGGAAAACGTACAAATCCCAAAATACGGAAGTGGCAGAAGAGTCCTCCTTGGCAATCTTGCTCAGTGGTCTCTGGGAGAAAAAATCTCCCGTTGATTTCTCCCATCTAAAAGGAATGGCGGAACAGGTACTCGCCCCCTACGTCCCTGTAGGATGGTCCGTTCCCTCCGTCCCCCCTCGCTTTCTTCATCCCAAGATGTGCCTGGAAATCACTCAACACCAAAAGAGCTGGGGAACTCTTGGGCTTCTCCACCCGAGCCTATCCAAAAGCTGGAAAATAACAAAAGAGGTGTGGTTTTTCGAATTGAACTTAGAGCTACTGCACCACCTGGCTCTCCAACCCAAAAAAGCAAAACCATTCTCCCTCTTTCCTTCATCGAATAGGGATCTCTCATTCTTGGTCCAGGAAGAGACTCCCTGGTCTTCGATCCTTCAACATATTCAAAAGGCTTCTCCTGCCGAGCTCAAATCGGTTCATCTTTTAGATATCTACAGAGGCAAAATAATTAACAACATAATAATCCCCAAGGGCATGAAAAGTGTGACGGTACGCTTTAGTTTCATCTCCGAAGACAGAACACTGACCGATAAAGAGGTGGAATCTTTTATGAACCGGATTCTTCAAGCACTCAAAAGTGGACTCAAAGCGAGACTAAGGGGGGGTGCATGACCCAAAAATTTCGCATTTTAGAACATCTGATTCAACAGGCTTCGCGCAAAATCAAAAAACTTTCTCAAGACAATCACCGCCTTCAAAAGGAGTTGGAGGCCATGCGTTATGAAAATAAGAAACATCAGGATTCTTTACGTCACCTGGAGGTCCTTTCCGAAAGACATGA
>JACQJM010000014.1 GCA_016205045.1 Elusimicrobiota bacterium
CTAGCAGGGGATGGGTGGAGTGAGGGAAGCCGAGGGGCGAACCGGGAGGCAGGACCCCTGGGCAAAATGCCCTGAAATTTTCGGCACACCCAATGTTCAGCCCTTAGACCTATTAGCTTCTAGGTCTAAAAGCGGGGGGTTCGTGGGACCAAGGGCTTATGTGTGAAAAGGCCTCGTTTGAGTAAAATCAACGAGTTATCTTATTCCACTATTGGCGGATTAACAAAGGAGACTCCATGAATCGGTTGCGTAAATTTTTCTCGTTGGGCTTGGCCTCTATTTTTGTTGTGACCTCATCTGGTTTGGGCGGGACTCAAGCTTGGGCACAGGCTGTTTCCCGAAAGGGATCCGTGGTTGGTCCCCTCAGCGCTCTCACCGTTTCAGTTGCAGGGTTTAAGTCCCCTGGTTTTATCCTAACTCCCCTCCCTCAATTCCAGGGAGAAGCAGTCTCTCCCGTTGTTTCTCGCACTCCTGCTTCTGTTTCTCTCGCCCGGCCCATGATTTCCCGAGGGATTTCTTTGATTCCTATTTCTGAAGGGAATGCAGGAAAGATTCGCCATTCGGAAAGCGATTTTAGCAGGATGTCTGAAGGGTTGGACCATTTGTTCACGGGAAAGAGGCCGGGAAAACAGGATTTTAGAGCGGTTGAATCGGTTCGGAGTGGTTCTGTGATTTTTAACAGCGCTTCAGGAAGCAAGGGTTCCGGCTCTTCTCGAGGTCGTTCTTCCAACAGGGGAAGTGCGTCGAAGGGACAGTCGGGTTCCTCGGGTTCTTCCTCTTCTCGAAAAGATTTATTGGCACGGTGGAAGGGATTAATGGAATCGCTCCAGAGATCGACCAGCAGGATCACTCAGCTGGAAGGCATCTTGGGCACGCACAATATCCACGCGGCTTTGGAGCGTGACGTCGCTGCTCACAATGAGGCCGCCGCAGAGACCAGAGGAAAGATTGATAAAGAGAAGGAAAGATTGTCCGCGCTGAATCGAGAGCTTTCTCAGGTGAATGCCGCGCTCCGGGAAGTGGGATACCCACTAAAATCTGCCGTAGGTTTTGAGGCCGTGGAGGGTGCTTCCCAGGCTTCGGGGTGGGATTTGCCTGACTCTCCAGGCTCTGGAGTGGGGAAGCCCCAACCCAACCCAAACAATCCGATTAAAGGAGTGCCGGGCAATATTTGGAAAAAATTTTACGGCCGCGGGTTCGATTTGTCGGTGGAAGGGGGGAAGCCGGTTCGAGTGGTGGGTCGCTGGACGGAACGCGAGTTGGACCTGGGGAAATTAGGTCTCTGGGTGGGCTTAAAGGAGGAGAAGCTGCAAGCCACTTACCAGGGCAATCCTCTCAGTGAAGAGGATTTTCTCAAGTGGTTAGAGATAGCGGAAATGTTCACCTTGGAAAAACTTCCTGAGCCACCCCCGCTCAACGAGTCAGAAAAGAAAATCGGATTGGCAGGGGCGAAGTTGTATTCCTGGGGGGTTCCTCCGCATGTCTTGAACAGTTCCATGCGAATACAGTACAAGTACGATCCCGAGAAACATAGGGCGGTCTTGGATCCGCATGTGTTCCTTTATACCTTTAAGCAGGGAATGCCCATGGCTACTCCCGAAGGTCTCTTGATGGTTCAGTTTTTGGAGAAATTGGGGAAGGAGAAAGCTAAACTCCTCACTCCCATAGAACTTCATTCCTTGGCGTATCTTTTCCATGAACAGGTGGTTCCGTGGTCTCAATACAGTCCAGAGGGAGCACAGAAGGTTTTGGATCAACTGTTTGAGAGGTTTGAAAAAGGAAAGGTGGTGGGACCTCTTCTGGCGGATACCGTGGGAATCGATATGGAGAATTCTCCCTTTGATCTGGCCCAAAACTTGCGTGCAGGATTTGAGCAGTTTAGAAATCGCATGACGGTTGCGGTTGTGGGAAACTCGGATAAATTGGATTTTCTGCTGGGCTTTGCCCAAGCCATTCGGTTTGCTTGGACCGTGATGAGCCCAGATCCCAAAGAAAATAATTTCAGGGCCGTAACCCACCGGGATGGTATTTCCTACATGAAATTTACCGGTTGGGCAAACGCCCGGTTCCTCTGGAGATTCTTACCCCTGGGGCAGACGTTTTTGTACATGGGTTTAGACAAAGCGGTGGAGGAGATCGTTCAGAGAGAAATTCGTGGCCGGCCCATGGGGGTGGCGGATGCAGGCTGGGCGGACCCTACCCATCCCGATTTAGTAAAAGATGTGGTGCTTCTGGACCGATCCGGGAATGTGGTTTCACTGGAAGAAGTGGTGTCGGGGCCCCAAGATATTTCGGCGCCCCCTGTAAAAAAAGATTCCGAGGGAAAGGAAGACGCTAAAGATGAAAAGGATAAGGCTACGGTTCGCACAGGCCGAGAGTATTTAAGAGTGGATTCTCATGCGACGGCGGTGGCGACGCCCATGGCCTTAGCCGCGCAAATTTTAGGGACTCAAGTTTTTTCGGTGGATCTGCCCGGATTCAGAGGAGATTTGGACGTGGTTCCTCCCGGGGTGGATCCAGGGGATCACTTCTACCAAGAATTTGAACGGGCAATGACCGCTGCCATCGAGAAGGGGGCAGCCGTGTTCAACTTTAGTTGGGGAGGGCCGCCGGATTCCCGTCTCCATAAGTTCCTCGATGAGATGCATGAGAAGCGTGGAGTTTTATTTACCGATGCCTTTGGTAATTCGGGGCCTGGTTTTTTAGGACAGGGAACTTCTCCTTCCTATGCCAATTCCATCGTGAATGTGGGAGGGGAAGATGGAATGGGGCGGGTGGCGAGCTTCACCTCAGCCGGTGGTTTCGCTCAAACCTGGGATGGGAATATCCGGTTCATGCCCACCCTGGCTACCCCGGCCGGTTTTTTTGGAGCGAATGGAACTGACCGCATCACTGAAAATCCTGACCTGGGGATGAACTTCTTTCCGGGGAGCAATGGGCGGTATGTATTTGTTAAAGGAACTTCCTTCTCTGATCCTATTCATGTGACTCAACTCAGTATGTTGGCGGCTATCGTGGAGCATGAGGCCAAGGAATTTCTTTCCGGCAAAGGGGTGGTGGTGACGAGCGAAGGTTTGCGCGGCCTGGCTAAACTGAGCCTGGGATTAGCCCAGAAGGCTTTTGAAGAGACCGCGGAGATGTTGCCGGGGGAACCAGCGTTTTATCAGGGCCAGGGAAGGACCCGTTACGAAAAAGCACGTCAGTGGGTTCAGGAAAATTTAAAATCTGCCATTACCCAGCAAGGCTTTTTAGATCAACCTCCTTCTCAGGAAAAAACATCTTCTTAGGAAAGGCGTCCCAATCTATTTTTTAACCGGGGTTCCTGCCCGCATCTCTTTAAGCTCAAACAGCTGATCCCGCAATACCGCCGCCAGCTCGAAATCCAGGTTGTCCGCCGCCTCCGTCATCTTTTTCTCTATTTCTTTTATGAAGAGAGGGATATTTTTCTTGGAGAGAGGCTTGGACTCCACATCCCGAATCAGGGAAAGCCCTTCTCGCTTAGCCTCGTACTGAAACTCCTCCAGTTCTTGGACCGCTTTCTGGATGCTGCGGGGAGTGATCTTGTGTCGTCGGTTGTACTCCTCCTGTTTTTTGCGGCGGCGGTCCATCTCGCTCAAGGCTCGTTTCATGGAGCCGGTCATCTGATTGGCATACAGGATCACCCGTCCGTTTACATTGCGGGCGGCACGTCCCGCAATCTGAATGAGGGTCGTCTCGCTTCTTAAGAACCCCTCGTTGTCGGCATCCAGAATGGCTACAAGAGCCACCTCGGGAAGATCCAGGCCTTCCCGAAGCAGATTGATGCCCACCAGAACGTCAAACAACCCCTTTCTGAGGTCTTTAAGAATTTCCACGCGGGTTAAAGCATCGATATCTGAGTGAAGATAGCGAACCCTTAATTTTTTTTCGGTCAAATAGGAGGCCAGATCTTCTGCGGTCTTTTTGGTGAGGGTGGTCACCAAAACACGCTCTTTTCTCGCGGTGACCTTTTGGATTTCTCCAATGAGGTGCGGGATTTGGCCTTCTGTAGGATGGAGGGTGACCGCCGGGTCCACCAATCCTGTAGGCCGAATCACCTGCTCCACCACCAAACCTTGAGACTTTTGGAGTTCGTAGGGTCCCGGAGTGGCCGAGACGTAAACGGTTTGGTTGACCAAACTTTCGAATTCATTGAACTTTAAGGGGCGGTTGTCCATAGCGGAAGGAAGCCTAAACCCATACTCCACCAGAACTTCTTTTCGAGCCCTGTCCCCCTCGTACATTCCCCGCACCTGAGGGAGGGAGACATGGGATTCATCTATGATCACGAAGACATCTTTAGGAAAATAGTCTAAAAGACAGAAAGGCCTATCCCCGGGTTGACGGCCGGAGAGAGGACGGGAGTAGTTCTCGATCCCATGGCAAAATCCCAGTTCCCTCATCATTTCCATATCGTAATGGGTCCTTTGTTCCAAACGCTGGGCTTCAAGAAGTTTGCCTCGAGATTTGAAATATCCTAAGCGCTCTTGAAGTTCCTGATCGATAACGTGCAGAGCCCTTTCAAGTTCCGGTGGGGTGGTGACGAAGTGTTTGGCGGGATAAATCCAAAGAGATTTGAGGGAGGTCAGTTTTTTTCCGGTCAGAGGGTGTATTTCCCAAAGATTTTTTAGGGTATCTCCTTGAAGTTCCACCCGCACGGCCGTTTCCGCGTAGGCAGGGAAGATATCCAGCACATTTCCTTTGACTCTAAATTTTCCCCGTTTGAATTCCACCTCATTTCTCTCGTAGTGAAGCTGGATCAAATTTTCCAGAATTTTTCCCCGCGGTTGTATGGTTCCCGTTTCCAGGGGTAGGCAGAGAGATTTGTAATTTTCAGGAGAACCGATGTTGTAGATGCAGGAGACCGAGGCCACCACGATCACGTCCCGGCGCGAGATCAGGGAACTGGTGGCCTTAAGTCTCAAGCGATCTATTTGATCGTTGACCGCGGAGTCCTTTTCAATATAAAGATCGGTTTGGGGAATATAGGCCTCCGGCTGGTAATAGTCATAATAGGAAATGAAGAACTCCACCGCATTTTTAGGAAAAAAGGATTTGAACTCGGCATACAGCTGGGCCGCCAGGACCTTGTTGGGGGCCACGACCAGGGTGGGGCGGTTAATCTGAGCAATGACGTTGGAAATAGTGTAGGTTTTACCGCTGCCCGTGACCCCCAGGAGAACTTGGTGTTTTCGATTCTCTTGGATGCCGCGGATGATCTCCTGGATCGCCTGGGGCTGATCCCCGGCAGGGTGGAAAGGAGAGCTCAATTTGAAGGCCATAGGTTTTAGGATTATATCAAGAAACCATAGAGAGTACGACCTCATCTACTATCTTGAAATGGGGTCCTGTCTGGGGTTATTTGTCGGGTCCTGTCTGTGGTTTGTAGCGCAGGGACGTGGTGCCATCTGCGGCACACTCTGAGCCTCGGGCCGACCATGGGCCAATTGCGGCCCTGCGGCA
>JACQJM010000220.1 GCA_016205045.1 Elusimicrobiota bacterium
GTGCAATAGATAGTTAAGCATGAGGCCCAAGGTTCTAAGTGCTAAGTTCTAGGTTCTAAGTTATCGGATTTTCTATTATAGAACTTCCATGACAACTTAGAACTTCGCACTTCGAACTTAGAACTGGAAGGTTAAGGTGGTCCCCAGTTGGTATGAAATGTAATCTTCTTGCTTTAGAAATTTGTTGCTGAGTCTTTGAAAGGATCCGTTGAGGGTCATTCTTAAGTTCTTTGCGATTTCGTAATCGCTGCTGGTGTTCAGAGAGAAAAGGTCCGAGTTGTCCGCCACGCTGATGGGAGATCTCCTGCGGGCCAAGCTGGCGGTGGTGGTCCAGATGATGCGGTTGCTGAAAATAAGAGTTTTTCCCGTAAAGGGAATGCTGAGCCCACGAGGCAGTGAAATATCCGCGCGGACGAGCAAGCTGGGAGTTATTTGAGTCACCTCGGCGCTGATCACGCTGGTCCCTAAAGTCGTTTGATCGAAGAAATAATCCATCTTGGGGGTGAATCGGAACTGCCGGATGTCGAACGTGGTTTGAACGGAGATGTCCCGATGGTGTGTGCTTTGGGAAATCTGGTTTGTGCGCAGATCCGTATTTTTTGAATTTCTCACATTGAAGCTGGTGGAGGTGTCCAAGCGGTCTCTGAAGAGAAATCGAAGGTCATTGCCGATGTTTGTTTCATCGGTCAGGCTGATGGAGACCGTTTCATTGGTCCGTCGAGAAAACTTCATGTTGACTTGGGCGTTTTTCATCCAACGCTCCGTGCCCATGAGCATTTCTACCTGAGACAGGGTGGTCACTAAATCGGGCAGGGTCCGTGAGATGTTCTTGCTGACGGTTCCGGTCACGTCGCTCCTCTGGATGCTTTCCGTATAGTTGTTGGAAATAGAAAATGTTTTGAGGGGACCCCAGCGTCCCTGTAGATTGTAAGCTTCCAAAGGAGCCCAGCGTTGGGAAGAGTTGTAAGTGTCTCTGAGGGTCAGATTGGATCTCTGAGAAAAAGGATTAGTGGGTTTTAGAGGAGTCCGCACCCAAAGAGAGGATTTGCTGGAAAGTTCCTTCTCCACATTCTGCCAGGTATCTCCATCTTGCAGTTGGTATCCGGAATTGATGACCAGGGAGCGAAAAGGCCGGGAATTGCGTAAGAAATCGGAAGCGTTTAGTGTAACATTGACGCCGCCGCTGGCCGTGCGGTTGATCGTTTTAATGTTGCCCACATCAAAAATTTGAGTTTGGTTTCCCAGGGTAACCGTGGTCACGTTGAGCACGTTGTTTTCAATCGTGGTCACGCTGTAGTTGACGGAGGGCACAAACCAGGGAAGTATCCGCCAGCTGGAGGACATAGCAGCTGTCTGGCTTAAAGATTTTGGGTAACTGGACTGCAGGGGAAGAGGACCCGTAAAATCTATTCTTTTCTCACGTACATCTTTGAGCGTGTAGTTGGGGGTGAAGTTGGAACCTTCCCAGGGAATGAAAGAGAGTTTGGCGCCATAATCATTGGTCAATTCATCGGTGTTAAAGTTGCCGGGGATTTTCAGAACATCGTCTCGCGTGAAAGAAACGAGATAGCGTGTGTTAGCATAATTTAAGTCGATGGTTTTGGGCAGAAGTCGACTGCGCCAGGGGGTTGTATAAGAAAGGTTCCCGGAATAAGTTTTTTTATCATCCAGGCGTGTCAAAAGATCATATTCCGTGCGGTTTCTACTGTGCGCTAGGAACAGGCGGGGAAAAACGCCCAGGGTGAAATTTCCGTTGGCGACTCCAGCCCAGTGAGTGACTCGACCTTGTTGGAGGAGGTTGATGAGGTTGTTGTTTCCCGTCAGCAGGGTGTTGGGAGTATCGGTGATATTACGCGCCAGAGTAAAATTCATGGGGAAAAATGAGATGCGGCTGAAATTGAGATAGGCTGAATCTTGCCGGTTATCTTGGTTGGCCACCACCGAGACGGGGGTTTGGAAATTCCTGTCCACGTAGCGGTGTTTGCCCCCGAATGACATCCAGCCGGGCACATCAAAGTTGGCCTCTAGTTTTCTGGCGGTTCCGGTTCTGGTGACGGGTTTGGCCAAGTGGATCTCATTTAACCAAACGGTTTGGGAGACGGTAGAAGGTCCTTTGTTTCTTATTCCGGACACAATTTGAGAGACTTGTTGAAAGCTGGGGACCCCTGTGGAGGTGATGGTGAGAGGATAATTGGACGCGTTTTCCCAAATGTCCGGGACTTGGTCTCGGTTCAAATCGGCTAGGGCTAAGGTGTAGAGCCTCCATCCTTGGAAGGTGAGGGGAATTTCAACTTCTTGGTAGTTTTGGTCGTTGCCGACTTGAAGAAAGAAAAATACCTGATCGGCGGCACTGTGCACGGGTCGGGTAGATTCCGCGTTCCCGAAAAGCAGGAAACGAAACTCCTGGTGTTGGGAGATGTCCAGGGCTCGAGAGAATGTCTCCTTGGTTTGAACCGTGGCCCCGGGGCTTAAATTGGTGTAACTGATCGCCAGGGACTGTTCGGAAATATTTTTAGCATTTGCTTGTTGTTTTTGTTCCGATATACTGCCGTAAAGATCGGTGAAAACGGCCTGGGCTTCTCCGCCGGCAGTAAAAATAGGGCGATAAGCGGGGTTGTCTACGCTGTTGACCGCGTTGATCTGCACGGTTCCAGTCCCTTGCGTGATGGCGTTCTGCCAGGAATTTCCCACGACAGCGATGCGGGCAAATTTTAAAGTTCCCTGGGTAGCGGGATTGCTGGGTGCCTGCTTAAGGGAAATTCGGACTTGTCGGACGGCTCCCCAACGAATGGTGTCCGTGGAGACGATGTTTAAAGGAATTTGAAAAGTGTGCCAGCCGTTAAAATCCACCACGGTTTTTGAAGAGGCATCGGTGACATCAAAGAGAAGGGAATTCGCCACGTACCCGAAGCTCCCTCCGCTGAAATCTTGAGAATCCAACCGGTTGTTTCGATTGAGATCACCCCCATCGATACGGCCATTATTGCCGCCGATGTTGGCTGAATTTTTTCCTGCGGGGCTATAGACCCAGCCCACATCCTCTGAGGGAGATAATTGACCATCGCAGTTAATATCTTCTGTCTTGGGAACGTTAAGCAAGGTTGTCCCATTGGAACAGGTCAGATTGATTCCTCCTGTCCCATCGGCGTCCTCGTTGATGGATCCCAAGTGGAAGTTTATTTGGGGTCCTTGATTTGTGCTGCCGTTAAAACCCTGTCCAAAAACCACCACCTCCAGGAAAGATTTGCGTGAAAAGTCTAGACCGAATGTGGAAAAGGGATAAACGATTGAGACTTCTGTGGAGCTGTTGACCGTGAAGTCGTAGTTGAGCTTCAATACCTGTTGAGTATCATTGGCGTTAGCTTGGGCATTGGGGTTGATATCCAGCACCTTCACGTTTTCATTGTCGATGCTGACCGCCAAGGGATCTGCCGGGGGAGCCGTGGGATTGGAAGCGATCTGCCAGAAATTTTTATCTACAGCGGTCGAATCCTGTTGTTTGATACCTTCCATGTTTTCCAATAAGGCAAACTTGGACAAGTTAGGATTTAGCTTGGATTGAGCCACTTCCGCCGCAAAGTTGGAATTGAGAAAAGGCAGGAGACGAACGTTCTTTAATTGGGAGTCGGCCTCGTACACCAGGATGCTCTTGGAGAGATCCCGAACAGTGGGCGTGGTGGGAGGTTTTGTGCCCGCTTCGTACAGGAGGGTGCTACCCACAGCCCAATGTTTACCAAAATCGTAAGAAAGTCGGCTGCCCAGGAGGGAGGAGGTTCCCAGGGTTCCGAAGGGAGCGACCTCGTAAGTGACGTCTATTTTGCTGTCCGATCTGATTCGTTCTTCATTGTAGAACGTGATAAATCCAGAGTCGTAATCGATAAAATAGTCCACATTCCTCTGAAACTTGATGTTGTCCACCAACACCGTCTCGGATTGAAGAACCAGATTGGGTTCTAAGAAAAAGGTCCTGATGCGGGAACGGAACTCGACACGGAATACTCTTTTGGAAAATGGGGTGGGGGCGTAAATGTCAGGTTCGGGAAAGGGTTTGTGAAGCCGGAAGAAGCCGTTCTCGAAGTCCACATCGATGGTGTCGGGGTATTTTTGAATTGGGTTCAAGGAAGGGCCGACCTCGGTTTGGTTTTGGTCCAAGACTCTCAGAATGAAATTGCCGCGGCCATCATCCCGCACAATTTGTGTTCGTTCCACAGAATAAAAAGTTTTCAGTTCGCGTTGGTACCCAGCCTCGGCCGTACTCGACAGGGGGAGATCTCCTCCGTCGGATCCAGGCGTTTTGAACAGCTTTACCCTCCCCGTTCCCGCCGTGTCCAAGGTAGAGGTGGAACTGTTGAGGGAGAGTTGGGTCCCATTGTTATTGATAAAGTCTATGGCGAGAACGTGTTGTGGTCGGGGAGGGATGCGTAAGGTCAATATCCCTCGAATGTAGTCGATGGTATAGTCCTGACCTGGGGCCAGAAGAATGAAGTTGTCGGTGAAGCTCGAGGATTGAACGGCGAGATCATCCACGGTCAAATTCGTGACGTTGGGGGTGTTGATAGGGGTGGAATTCTGGGATAAGTACACCTTTTCCGAGCCCTGTTTAATGGGCAGCCTGGCCGTATTGTCGAAGGTCAAATCATAGTACTGACGCCGCAAGTACCGGGTATCTAAAATGTCTTTCGTTTGAAGTTGTGTGTTCCCGAAGAACTGCTTTGTTTTGGTGATCCCTTTGGTTCGGCTTCCCACAAATGTCAATTTAGCTCCGCGGTACTTGAGGTCCACGCGAATACCGAAGAGCTGTTTGTTGTAAGACACGAACTCCGTGGAGGGAAGAGAGAGGTCTATATCCCCGAAGGAAGCGCTTTGCACCACATCCTGAGGATCTCCTTGGTACACCACGGAGATGTCTTGTTTGTCGGGCTTGGTGTCATCGTAATCTACGTTTACCGAAATTTTGGGACCTACCTTTCCTTGCATGCGGATTTGAAGTTGTTGTTGGATATCGAAAAAATTAATAGAGCGTGGGCGAGCGATGTTGGTTTGGTCATTGAGAAACTTTTTGGAGCTGAAGGTAAAACCTATCACCTTTCGTCCTGTGACGGAGAGGCTGGTGCCATAGCTGGGGAGTTCCACTTCGGGTGGAGGGAGACTGGGACCTCCGCTGGAGACGGCGACCGAGGTGGCCGTGGGAAGTTCGTCACCGGGAATTTTTCCTGTCTCTACCGCTTCGCGGGCCTTGTTCCAAAGATCTTCATTGACCTCGAAAGGAGGCAGTTGATTGAGAAATTCATAAAAATCATGAGTTTCTTCTCTTGTCGAGGCCTCCACCTCGAATAAAGCGTCGGGATTGGGTCTCTCCCATAAAAGCAGGGGTTGATGTGGAGTTGGGGGGTTTTCAAAAGAAGAAGTGGAGGAAGATATTTCCTGAGTGTAGATCGTACTCGCAGGCGCGCATACCAGGAGAGTGATGAGGATCCAAGGCAGCCGTTTCAAGAGGGGTTCCTATTTTAATCAATTGAGCCGAGTGCGTCTCAGCGTGCGCGCGTACGTTGCATGTCATCGAAGTATAACAGGGGGGTCCCCAAATTGCAATGGTGGCAATTTCTAATTTTGGATTTCGGATTTGTAATTTTGGATTACCAAATCAGGAGTTTTCCGTACTGTCTATTTTGATAGAATGGAAACTCTTATGCCCATTCTTCCGCGGTATCTGCTGCGTCTATTTACCCCTACTTTTCTCATTTCCCTGACAGTTTTCATTGCGGTCCTGCTCATGAATCATTTTGTTTCCCTTTTTCAACTGGCCGTATCCAAGGGGATCTCTTTGTGGTGGGTGTGGAGATGTTTTGGGTACCTTGCTCCTTCTCTGCTTAGCTTGGCTATTCCCATGTCCTATTTGGTGGCCCTTTTGGTGACCTTGGGACAGTTTTCTGAGGATGGAGAGGTGATGGCGTTGCGGGCCTCAGGCTACTCCTTTTTGGGTATTCTCTGGCCTTTTATTGTCTTGGGCATGCTTTTGTCAGGATTGTTGTTGTATTTAAATCATGTGGAGAGTCCTGCGGGCTTTAACCGATTTAAAAATGCGCGGGCGATCGCCCTAGAGCAATTTTCGCGTTTGGAAGTTGAACCTAAATCATTTTTAACTCTGGGGGACTGGAAATTGTATGCCCAAGAAGTAGATCAGACTTCTCATAAGCTGAAATCTCCCATACTTTTTCGGTATAAAAACTCGGATCTTTCTCTGCGAGTCCATGCCAAAGAAGGGACCTACCTTATCGAAAAAGGGAAGGGATTGACGCTTATTTTTAAATCAGGCGAACTTCAAAAATCGGATGCAGAAGATCCTCGAAAACTTCTGGTAGCGAATTTTCAAAGATACAAAGTGTTTATTCCCACCGCTGGCCCTTCTCAGGTACAGCGGGAGCCTGCCATGCAGGAGATGAGGAGCTCTCATATTCTTTCTGTTTTAAAAAACAAAGACATCACGATTCCGCGGCGAGCAGAACTTCGCACGGAGTTCACGGTTCGCTCTGTTTTAGGGTTGGCTCCCTTAGTCTTTTTCTGGATAGGCTGTGCTTTGGGTTTGAGCATAGAGAAGAGGAGCCGTGCATGGGGGTTTGTTTTGAGTTTGGTGGTTCTCTTTATTTATTATGCGTTGTTTGTGTTTGGCATCAGCATGGGTCGCCGTTATATCTCGTTGTCCCTG
This sequence comes from Elusimicrobiota bacterium, assembly GCA_016205045.1. Lineage (GTDB taxonomy): Bacteria > Elusimicrobiota > Elusimicrobia > JACQJN01 > JACQJN01 > JACQJM01. The sequence continues at coordinate 6,707 of JACQJM010000220.1, forward strand.
ATCATTCCCTGGCTGGCGGATTGGGTGGTGCTGGCGGGTGGAATCTATTTGTGGTGGAGAAATATAGAGGGGAGATGAGAATTATCACTCGCTACATTGCGGTGCAGTTTTTTAAGCCTTTTCTGTATGGGATGGGTCTTTTTTCTCTGCTCATATTTCTGGCGGATTTTTTTGATCACCTGAACATGCTTTTAAGGAGCCAGGCTCCTTTTCACATTATATTTCAGTACGAATGGCTGCGCGTTCCTTTTTGGGCGGTTCAGGTCATCCCCGTCGCAACCTTGTTGGCCACATTGATTTCTCTGGGCCGTTTGATCCGGATGGGAGAGTGGATGGCGATGGAAATATCAGGTTTCCATCCCCGCCAGCTTTTCAAACCCCTGCTTTTGTGTTCTTTAGGGATCGTGGCGTTTAGTTTTGCGGCCCAAGAGATCATCTTGCCCGCGTGCACCCGTAAATTAGATCGCTTGTACCAGCAGTACATTTACAAGGGACCCGTGCGAACTCATTGGGAAGATGTCGTGCTCGGAGCCGGACCCGGAAAGTTTCTGACCGCCCATGTCTTTGATTCACATCTAGGGCGCATGGAACGGGTGGTGGCTGATTTTTATGTAGACGACACGTTGGCGCGGGAGTTGGATGCCATTCGAGCGGTTTGGGATGGCGGTCGGGGGATTTGGATTTTTGAAAGGGGGGTGTTGAGAGTATTCGGAGAAGATAATTCCGTCATCGAAAAACCATTTCAAGAGCTTATTTCAGATATTACCATTTCTCCTCAAAATCTTATTCCGGAGGAAAAAGATCCTGAGGGAATGAGCATGCGGGAGTTGTTGCAGCATATCCGCAAACTAAAGCGTTTGGGGTTTTCTCAGCGAAAAGAGTGGGTGGTGTTCTATAAAAAATTGGCGTATCCCTTCTCCAATGTGTTGTTATGCATTTTGGGAATTCCCTTCGCCATCAAGCTGCGGGGAGGGAGTCGAGCTCTAAATTTCGGCTGTGCCGTGGGGGTCGCTTTTTTGTACTGGTGGCTCACCTCAGTAGGTCAGGCGATAGGAGAATCGGGGGGTCTTCCTCCCTTCGTTTCTTCCTGGATACCCAATATCCTGTTTGGATTGGTCGGGATATATTTTTTGCTGAGACTGTGACTAAAACATAAACGCCAGTTGGGCGGCCAGCGCGGCATTGGAGGGAACTTTGGAGTCGGACTCGATTTGCGTTCTTTCCGAGCTGATCGACCCTGCCACATCCAGCATAAAGTGAAGAAAATTGATTCCAAATCCGGCCGTGTAGCTTAGCTTGGAGGCCGAGTCCGCTACGTTCTTCATAAATCCTACCCTTAAAGGGATGTTGATCCAGGGACGATTGAAGACATTGATTTCTGTCCCTAAACCTACCTGCCTGGAGTGGTAACCTTTGACAGGGGTGTTATTTCGCGTCAAATCTACATCCAGAGCGATAGTCCAGAAGTTTAGGGGACTGATGGCCAGCCCGGAACGGAGCTGTCCATTGAGGGAATATTTAGAGGATTCTCCATTGTCCTTGGCGGTTTGTGGCTGGGTGAATTTAGGGTTGTTGATATTCCTGAAGACTAGACCGAACCGAGGCCTCATGGGAAGAGCGGGCAGAATTTTATCGAGTTCCTGAAGAACCCCAATATCTAAACCCGGCTGAACGGTGGTTTTAGTGTTGGCGTTGTAATCCTTAAGGGCACTGGTGGTTCCCGCTTCATTTTGCATCACATTAAAACGCTGATAGCCGATGCTGCCTGAAATCAGCTTGAGGTTGCCTCCCACATTGAGACCGGGCAGCCACACGGGTCTGGCATATCCGAAGGTTACTTCCGTAAAGGAGCCTCCATTGAGGGTGAGGTTGGTTTGGTTGTTGGAGTAGGGATTATCGTTCCCTGAGGTGAGGACGGCGACCACGGTGGCGGCCACAGAAGCGTTGGCCGCCATGGCAGCGGCGGCAGCTTGGATATCCGTGCTGGATACTCCGTTGGATACCGCCTCATTGACTAGGGCGTTGGCTAAAGTGGTGGCGTCCGTGATGCCTCCGTTCTGAGTATTGATGCAGGTGGATGATCCACAGATCAAATTATTGAGACCCCCATAACCAATGGTGGAAATGGCGCTGGCAATCTGATCCCGTGAAGCGGTATCGACCGGGGCTCCAACGGGAGCGCCGGAGAAGGTAACCCCTCCGCTGCCAGAAATGGTTCCCAATCCTATGTTGGTGGTGTCCACAAAGGGACTGGCCCCGATGGTGGTGAAATTATTGACGGAGAAAGCCATTTTGCCCAGTTTGACATTAGCGCCGAAGGCCAGATCCGCGAGAGCGCCTTTTCCCCCTTCATTGAGGTCTTTGATGGTGGCGATGCCTTGCACTACGGCGGCCATCTGATCCGCATTGATCCGTCCGCTGGTCTCCTGGTCCGCCTTCACGCTGTTAAATTTGGTGGCCAAGTCCCCCAGCGTGTTGGCATTGTGCAGCACGCCTCCTGTAAACTCCGCGTGAACGCCAGAAGGCAGCTGAACCCCAGAAGTATTCTCTTCCTGGGCCATTCCTGCGGGGTTCCAGTACTGGGCGATGGAGCCTTGAGCCACGGCCACAAAAGCCCCTCCCATGCCCATGGGGCGCGGGCCTAGAATTTTCCAGGACTCTGCGTGAGAATAGGATGTGAGCAGAAACAGGCTTAAAGCTAAGGAAAGAGAGCGTCGGATGAACATGAAGGGCCTCCTAAGATAATAGTTGCTGAACGGAAGGAGTTTAACAGGGAGTTTACAATTTGTCAACTGATTTTAGTTACGCGGGGGAGGGCACCAGATGGCCACTTCTTCTTTGATCAGTCCTGCTTCGGCATTGTTTCCTTCATTGAGGTGCAGGATGCGTATTTTGGTGGTGTCTAGTCCGGAAGGTAAATTGGGATCGGAACCTACGTAGATAGAGTTGTAGAGAGTTCTGGTTTCTCCAGGTCGCAGGGAGTCTACCACCCACTCTTGAGGAGAGGAGATGGGAGAGCCCTGTGTTCCATCGGTGTTCAGCACATGATTTAGGGCTTGAACTCGAATTTTTAAATTTTTATTTCCCTGATCGGCTGTGTTGGTGAGCGTAACCGAAAAATTCATGATGGAGCCGGCAAAATAAAGAGGGTAAGTTCCCCAGTAGTTGGGAGGATAAATTTTCGGTTCGTACGACTGCCAAGAGCCTGCCACATAGGTGATGCCCGTCGCATCGGTGGTAGTTTGTCCCGAAGGATTCAAAAAACTGACTTGGGCTTGGATCTTATCGGATTCTCCCCGGTGTTGACCTGCGGCATGGAGAGAAAGGTTTAGGGAGAAGAAGATTCCGGCTAACAGAGAAATGGGTTTCATGAGAGTTCTCTTGTTGCAAATCGTGTTGTTAGACTTAGTATAGCAGGAGTTGTTGCGGTGTCAAGCCCCTCACTTTGCCGCACTGCCATCCCGAGCTTGCAAAGCGGCCAAAGTGAGGGGTCAAGGCTCTGGGTTTTTCGGGAAATGTAATTTTTTTTAAGGTTTGATGGTGAAGGGAAGTTTTGCTCGTTCCCTTTGCAGTATGGCGAGGCGTTTTCCCGCGACGAATTGATGAGCCGTGTCATGCACCCATTTATTTTTAAGGATGGATTGAGGTTTGAAACTGATTATAGCGGAAAGTATTAAGGACATGTTAGGATTTTGAAGGTCCGCGAAATATAAACTTGAATCTGTAAGTTCCTCTTGCGCTCCCGATCTCGGGATGGTTGCGGTTAAGATCCAGATCTTTGACGTTGGAGAGTCCTCCATCGGTGTCGGGATAGATGAAACGTTTTCTTTGAGTGCCCATGTTAATATGCCTCCCGTGTCTCTAGATTCGGTTGATTTGTCTTGGTCATACTCTGAGTATAATGGATTTGTGCGAAGTCTTTATTACAGGGTTGCGAAAACCCCGTAAATTCTTTATTTTTAAAAATAAATCAATATAA
>JACQJM010000237.1 GCA_016205045.1 Elusimicrobiota bacterium
CCAAGGCCATCCGGAAACTGCGGCACCCTTCCCGAAGCAAGTCCTTGAGGGATTATTTGTGACCAAGTCCGTAGCAAAAGTGCCTGGTAACTTCTTTTTCAGCAGAAAAAAAGTACCAGGCTCATTTTGAGTTCCAAGAAAACTACTTTTTCTTATTAAAAAAGTTCCTCATCATGTCCTCAACCAGATCCTTAGCCCCCAACCCAAAAGCGATAGCGCAGGCAAGCCCCACCGATGCCAGAACGATCTGGAGGCTGGATCGGACTATAGCCATCTCAATGCCTAATTGTTCCAGGGCCAAGAGACTGGCAAATATAAGAACGGCGATGTAGATGAATTTAGCCAGGGTGGAGCCTCCTCTTAAATTATTAACCGAGGCCGAGTTGCAAACTACCTGATGGATGAAGTGTCCAAAGAGAAGCCCTCCAAAGAGAATGAGGGTGAACACTAAGAGTTTGGGTAAAAACACCAAGAATCTCTCCAAGACATCCGAGATCACGGTGAGGTTGAGGACTTTGGCGGCGGATACCAAAAATACAAAGAGAATGGACCAAAAGACGATGAAGGTGAGGGCATAGGTAGGAGATTTCCCCAGACCCAGCCGCGCCATGATTTCATGCATCCCGATGCGGCTGAGATACTCATCAAATTTGATTTTCTGAAGCAGTATTTCTAAAAATGTCCTTAAGGCCCTGGCAATCACAAGCCCTATGAATAAAAAAAGCAGTGCCGCAATAAAACTGGGGGAACGCTCTGCGACCCGGTGCCAGAGATCCAAAAGAGGAGTGGTGACAAGTCCCATGAATTCACTCATTGTTTTCTCCATGCGTGTTTAGGGCCCGGCTTTCTAAAGCACCGAATTATAACATTTTAATTCACATCTTCCGGGTTGGCCGCAATTCCAAAAAAGGCCGTGCTCCTTTTTTTAGTTGAAATTACGGGCAGAGGTTGACGGGAAGCGCTCACCTCCACTCCCCACATGCGGTTATTGCGGTGGCGAAGGGTTTCAGGCTTTTGAGGTCTCCACACCCGCACTCCTTCGGATTGGCGCCCCATCCATTGCAATCTGGCCAGCGTGCGGCGAGGAGCCTGAGGCTGGGCATCGGAGTAGTCAAAATCTCCTTCCGTGGGTACGGGATCGCCCGAGATGCGTTCATGATTTTCAAACTTCTGCCCGGACTGAACAGGAACGTCGGGAACAAGGTTGTCCTCCTCCAATCTTAAAGAATCAAGAGAAGCGGGAGCATTTCTGGTATTGAGTCCCGCGATTTGTAAAGGACCTGAGCTGCCCGGAGTCCTGGGGAGCAAGGGAACTGTTTTGGCGGGAGAATCCTGGTTGGTTATTGTTTTATATTGAAGAATAGGCAGATTTCCTCCATCCGCCGTAAAGTCATAGAGATTAAATCCTTGAGCAGGATCAGAATTGGGCATTGGTTTAACCGATTCTGTGGGGACATCATCCGGCACCCATATGGCGTTGGGGGGGCCTATGAAGCCAGGGGGGAGCTCTTGAACGACCCAGCGAGCTTGGGCTCGCGAGGAGGAGCCCAGAACCACTATCCCTAAAATGACGAGAAACCTCTTTATGTTTTTCATGGTCATTCTCCGGAGGACGTGAGAATTTAACCGCCTACCTTGGGAGGATAGACCCAACCGTCAAACCACGCTAGGGCCAAAGGTCCTATATCAAATATAGGACCAAAGACCCATCCCCGCTAACGTAGGGGGGCCTGGCTAGGAGGGATGAGGCGAAACCAGTCTGCAGGTGATACCATGCGGCGTGTGGCTACTCAAGAAACCACCTGAAGTTTTTAGTGCTATAAAGTTTCTTAGGTGATACAGCGGGCTGACCACAGAGCCTTCAGAAATTCTTTAACAAACACTTGAGATAGATGAGCCGAGAGTTTTAGCTTTTTTGAGACGCTCTCGGCTAACTGTTTTGTGCTTCGGCCCTGTTTTATTTGTTTAAGCACATCAAGGTGTAATTCTGTGACAGGAAGAATGGGTTGGAGGCTAGTATAATTTTTATCTTGAGGAATGAATTTTAATTTAAAGCACGGGGTCAACATTCCTTTTCCAGCCTGCATGGTTGTGGAAGAGAGAACTTGATAGTCACAGACAAGGTGAGGCTTCCAATGTTGATCCTTAGGAAGGGCAGGCATTTTTTCTAAATCGCCTTTTTCTATTTTGCCTTCCTGTTGAGCGAGCATGGAAAGAGTCATGCGCGCATTCGTCCAGTAAACAGAGTCTTCCCCAATTGCTGTGCGATAAGGGAAGAGGCCTGAGGTTAACAGGATAAAGGAACGTAACTGGGATATGGCTGTTTCGGATGAAGTCAGGGTCAATTGGTGCGCCAGTTGACACCACTCGAGTGCTGAATGTTCCCGGTTGTACCAGAAAAGAGCCATTTGAATGAAAGAGTGGGAGAGTTGTTGAACAAAAAGATTATAGTCATTCCACATCGATTTCCTGAATTTAGAATCCGAAGAGTTCCAAAAAGTGTTGAGAGTATAGGCTGCGCGCATGCCTGTCATGTGAGCCATAAAAACACCTGAGGAGATAATAGGGTCGACAAAATAAGCAGCGTCTCCTGCCGCAATCCATCCTTTTCCACAGGCCCTATGATTAAAGTGGGAATAATCTCTTATAACAAATAGTTCTCTGCCGGTCCCATCTACGTTTTGAACGGTCTCGGCATTTTTAATAACATTCCAGATAGGAGTACTTTGTTTCAGACGTTCTTCGTAAAATTTTCTAAGATTCCCCTTCAGCTTTTCTTTGAGCGTTTGTCGGTTACAAACAAAACCAACCGAGACGAGATTTTCTGTGAGAGGAATGTACCATAACCAACCATCCTCTACATAACGAAGCACAATTTTACTTTGAGTAGCGTCACCGGATAGGGTATGTTTGAAGGGATCGCAGCGATAATAGGCATAAATGGCTAGATTGCTTAATTGAGTTAAGGGAGAACGTATATTTAAGTATCGACTTAAAACTGAGCCCTGTCCCGAACAGTCAGCCAGAAACTGAGTCTCAAGCCATTGCGTATGTGTCGTCGCGTTATTTTGAACATGGATTTTTACGAGCTCTTTATTTTTTGAAGGTAGGGCCAACTCTAGGACTGTATGCCCTTCCCAGATCTCCACGCCACATTCACGGGCATGATCTAGAAGGATTTTGTCATAAGTGGCTCGGTGCACCTGCCAGGAATAGGTGGGGAGCGGTTTAAGATTGGGCCATGAAGAATTCCTGAAGGGGACAATCCAAGGTGTTTGGTTCTTGCGCACATAGACAGCCCCTACCTTTTTCATAAATCCGGCCGCTTCGATTTTTTTTAGAACTCCCATTTCTTCAAGAATGGGGAGCATGCCTGGAAGGGTGGATTCACCAATATGGTGTCGGGGAAAGATCTCTCTCTCAACAATTAGAATTCGTTTCTTGGGATTATATTTTTTGACCAGGGTCGCTAGGGTTATGCCTGCCGGGCCACCTCCTATGA
>JACQJM010000221.1 GCA_016205045.1 Elusimicrobiota bacterium
GTTTAATCCTATCCAATTGTCTTCCTTGGTGATCGCGTACGAACCCGTTTGGGCCATAGGAACCGGAAATACCGCCACCCCAGCTCAAGCCCAAGAAGTTCACCATTTCATTCGCCAAAGTTTAGCCCGGTTGTGGGGAGAGCCTCTTTCTCAATCGGTGCGTATTCTCTATGGGGGTTCCGTAAAGCAGGAGAACATTGATGCTCTCATGGTGGAAAAGGATGTGGATGGGGCGTTGGTGGGAGGGGAAAGCTTGAAGCCCACCGCCTTTTTGAGAATTGTGAATTTTCATGTCCCGACTGTTGTGTAGGGATGAGGGATGAGTTATGGGTTATGAGTAAATATCAGTTAGAAATATGAAATTATCTCATCTCTCATAACTCATAACTTTTAAGATGAATCGAGCTGAGGTCGCCATTCCCGTGGGAGTCTCCAATCGGCATGTGCATTTGTCCCAGGAACACTGGGACATTCTTTTCGGGATAGGGGCGGAACCTCGAAAGTTTAGGTCAGTGGTGCAGCCCGGTTTTTACGCGTGTTATGAGACGGTGGACTTGGTGGGTCCCAAGGGGAAGCTAGAAAAAGTGCGACTGATTGCCCCCCATCGCCCCAAAACACAGATCGAGATCTCAAAAACAGATGCGGGGATGTTGGGGATTAAGCCTCCCGTGCGGGATTCAGGGAAGCTGGAGGGGTCCGCGGGGGTTCAGGTGATTGGCCCCCGAGGTTCTCTGGAGGTGAAGGAGGGGGTGATCTTGGCCAAGCGACACATTCATTTTGCTCCCGAGGAAGCGGCGGCGATGGGGATCCGCGAAGGAGAGTATGTTCAGGTTCGGGCGGGTGCGGAAGGGGAGCGCGAGCTGGTTTTTAAAAAGGTCCTGTGCCGAATCTCGGATAAGTTTAAATTGGAATTTCATCTGGATGCGGATGAGGCCAATGCCTCGCTGGTTAAAACGGGCGACCAAGTAAAAATTGTATGAAATCGGAAATGGTTAAGAATTTAAGAAATCCTATCCACCGCATGGATTTAGAGGTGCTGCGCAACATTCAGGTGGACGCCACGGGGGTTCAGGACCGTGTCTCTAAAATCACCAAGACCCGGAACCCCAAGAAAGAGCACCAAGCGGCGTGGTTGAAACAGGCAGTGGGCATGATGGACCTGACTAGTTTGGAGGGATCGGACACCCCCGGACGCATCCGGCGACTCTGCCAAAAAGCCTTGCGGCCTATTCCGGGAGAGCCGGAGTTCCATGCGGCGGCGGTTTGCGTGTATGGGAACCTTGTGGGCGAGGCAAAAAAAGTCTTGAGAGACTCCCCGGTCAAAGTGGCTGCTGTGTCCACGGCGTTTCCTCACGGCCAAGTGTCTTTTTCTTTGAAGGTTCAGGAGACCAAGTCCTTGGTGGCGATGGGGGCCGATGAGATTGACATGGTGATCAACCGCAGCGCCTATTTGCGTGGGGACACCTCCAAGGTTTATGATGAAGTAGCGATGATTCGAGAGGCTTGCGGTCCCGCGCATCTTAAGGTGATCTTGGAAACGGGGGAGTTGGGGGAGCTCCGAAATGTCTGGGTGGCCAGCGAGATCGCCATGCAGGCCGGAGCCGATTTCATCAAGACTTCTACGGGAAAAATTCCTTCGGCGGCCACATTGCCGGTGAGCTTGGTGATGCTCAATGCCATTCAGGATTTTTATTTGCGGACGGGATGCCGAGTGGGCCACAAGCCGGCAGGAGGGATCCGTCAGGCTAAAGAGGCGCTTCACTGGCTGGCTTTGGTCAAGGAGACCGTAGGAGAAGAGTGGATGACTCCCGATTTCTTTAGGTTTGGGGCCAGCTCTCTTCTGGACGATGTGCTGCGACAGCTGCATCATTTAGAAACAGGCCAATACGAGGCCTATGATTATATACCGAAAGGGTAATAGAAATTTTTGCTTTGGCAAAAATTTCTGAGGGGCTAAAATGCAGATAAAAAAACCATTGTTAAGCAAATTTAAGAATTTGAGCAAAGCCCAAATTCTTAAGTGGACCGAATACGGGCCCGCCCCCGAATCCATTGGACATGTTCAGCTCAAGGAGCGCTACGACCTCTTTATCGCGGGGAAGTGGACGCCTGCTGCGTCCGGACAGACCTTTGAAACCGTCAATCCGGCGACGGGAAAAGTGTTGGCTCGCGTGGCCAAGGCGGGCCAAGAGGATGTGGAGCGCGCAGTGAAGGCAGCGAGAACCGCTTTTTCCGCGTGGAGCCGGAGGCCGGGGGCGGAACGTGCCCGGTATCTTTTCGCGATTGCCCGGGTGCTCCAGGAGCGATCCCGCGAATTCGCCATTGTTGAAACTTTGGATAATGGGAAGCCCATTCGCGAAACGCGCGACCTGGATATCCCTTTGGCCGCACGGCACTTCTTTTATCATGCGGGCTGGGCCGATAAGTTGGAGGAAGCCTTTCCCGGTTTGAACGTGTCCCCCGTGGGTGTGGTGGGACAGATCATCCCCTGGAATTTCCCTCTGCTGATGGCCGCATGGAAAATAGCCCCCGCCTTGGCGGCAGGAAATACGGTGGTCTTAAAGCCTGCGGAGACAACCCCTCTTTCTGCGCTGGTCCTGGCTCAAATATTTCAGGAAGTGGGTCTTCCGTCCGGGGTGGTCAATATCATCACCGGATTTGGCGATGCGGGGGCGATGTTGGTGCGGCATCCCGATGTCAATAAAATAGCTTTTACCGGTTCCACGGAGGTGGGTAAAATGATTCGCCGCGAAACAGCGGGTACCGGAAAAAAGATTTCTTTAGAATTGGGAGGAAAATCCCCCACCATCGTTTTTGAGGATGCTCCCCTCTACGAAGCCGTGGAAGGGATTGTGGATGGGATTTTTTTCAATCAGGGCCAGGTGTGTTGTGCCGGTTCCCGTCTTCTGGTTCAGGAGAACATCGCTTCCCGTTTCATCAAGCTCCTCAAAGAACGGATGAGAAAGATTCGCGTGGGAGATCCTTTGGATAAAAATATGGACATGGGAGCGATCAACTCCAAGATGCAACTGGAAAAGATTCGGAAGTACGTGGCACTGGGGGAAAAGGAGGGAGCGGTTAAGTATCAAACGCCGTGTGTGTGTCCTCGGGAGGGATACTTTTTTCCTCCCACCCTCTTCACCGAAGTGGAACCCAGCCATGTCATCGCCCGCGAGGAGATTTTTGGGCCCGTATTAGCCGTGATGACTTTCCGCACAAAAGAAGAGGCGGTAGAATTAGCCAACAACACGCCCTATGGGCTAGCGGCCAGCGTGTGGACTAAGGACGTGGGTAAAATGGTGGAAGTGTCTCGAGCTCTTAGGTGCGGGACAGTTTGGGGGAATGGAACCAACAAGTTTGACGCGGCCGCCGAGTTTGGCGGGTATAAGGAAAGTGGCTTTGGAAGGGAAGGCGGGCCGCAAGGATTGTGGGAGTATGTCAAAGTTCAGGGGTCAGGGGATGGGGGTCAGGGGATTGAAAGCCAGGGATCAGGGGTCAGGGGTCAGGGGTTAGAAATAAAGAATTTAACTGAACCCTCAACCCTCAACCCTCAACCCTTCTCTATGCCCCCTCACCCCTCA
>JACQJM010000251.1 GCA_016205045.1 Elusimicrobiota bacterium
AAACTCACCACCACCAAATATCTCTTCGCTCCAGTCATGGGAATAAACACCTGCGTGGAAAAGGGGTGGCGTTCCAAAAGCTTTATGGGGATGGGGAATTTCTTGTAGGGTCTACAACGAAAGACACAGAGATTGAGTCGAGCTTTCCTCGGTCTCAAGTTAGATAACGAGGCCAAGTGGTTATACCGCTTTGCCGTTCCCATGTTCGCGGACACGGCCCGCCGTCCCTGGGTAGAAATGACATCTCCATAGGCTTCGTATTTCTGACGAGTTAAAGGACGAGTTTTAACCATTCAAGAAAGACCGCAAGAGATTTTGAGAGACGCGCAGTCGATACTCCCGCGTCGAGCGAATGTCGTCAATGGGAGAAACATCTTGAACCAGAAGCTCACAGGCACGATCCACCACCTCGGGGGTCATTCTCTTCCCTAGGCAAAAAGATTCCACGCTCTTTAGGCGACGCGCCGTGGGAGCCATGCTCCCCAAAGCGAATCTAAGTTCCTGAACCGTCTTATCTTTCTTGAGCCACAAAAGCCCCGCCGCCACCGTTTTGGAAATGGCTTGGGCCGCCCGGGTACCCACCTTCCTAAACATTTGGTGGTGAGGGCGATTTTTTAGATAAGGAATCTCTATGGACTCGATCAGCTCTCCTGGTTGAAGGGTTGTTTTTTTGACCCCGGCAAAAACCTGATGGAAGGGGACTCTTTTTCGTCCTCGAGGAGAAAGAACATTCACCATCCCCTCGTACACCGAGAGAGGAGGAAATGTATCTCCGGCGGGAGAGGCATTGGCGATGTTGCCCCCCAGGGTCCCTCGATTCTGGATCTGCCAGCCCCCCACCTCGGCACAAGCCCTTACCAGCAGAGGAAACATAGAGCGAACCACGGGATGCTCCTGGATTCGCCGGTGGGTCACCAACGACCCAATCCGGATTCCCTCTTTAGTTTTTTGTATCTTCTTCCACTCTTTAAGCCGGGAGAGGTCCAGCACCACCCGATTCTGGAGCTGTCCCGCATTCCAGGCCACCATAAAATCAGTGCCTCCCGCCAATGGAGTCAGTTTCGGATTTTTAGAAAAAGCTCTAAGAGCCTCTGGGGCATTGCGCGGTCTTAAAACATTCATGCTGAAGGGAGCGCCCCTCATTTTGATTTTCGATTTTGGATTGTGGATTTTGGATTACGAATAATTTTCTTCCTGTCTCGAACTGCTTGAACTACGGCGTTGACGATATGCTGATATCCCGTGCAGCGACAGAGGTTGCCAGCCAGGACATTTCGAATCGCTTGAGGCTTATCTGACCCACCGCCACGCACCCATGCCCAGGCGGTCATGAGCATGCCCGGGGTGCAGATCCCGCACTGGGAACCCCCCTTCTCCAAAAAAGCTTTCTGCAAGACGTTCGGCGACGCCGGCCTCCCCAAAGACTCCACAGTCTCTATCCGGGTCCCTTCAACCTGACAAACGGGAATCAAACAGCTATTGACTGGTTCTCCGTTGACCAAAACGGTGCAGGCGCCGCACTCTCCCTCTCCACATCCCTCCTTGGTCCCCATCAATCCAAAGTCCTGCCTCAAAACATCAATCAACCGCTTAAAAGGGAATCCCTTAAATGTTCGCTTCTCGCCATTAACTTCTATTGAAATCATTACGTTCCCCTCACCCTACCCTCTCCCACAAGGGGAGAGGAAAAAAACACCTTGAAAATTTTTTCAGGCAAAATAGGTAACTCCGGAATCCATAGACCCGTGGCATGGTGAATGGCCGCAGCAATAGCCGGAGCAGGCACATCCATGGGAAGCTCTCCCACCCCTTTGGCGCCAAAGGGACCGTGGGAGTAAGGCTTCTCCACAATTTCGATGTCCATGGGAGGCGTGTCCATAAAGGTGGGAATAATGTAGTTGGTAAGCTGAGCATTCTGCATCACCCCATTTTTCATCACCACATTTTCATACAGAGCGTATCCCACTGCCTGAGCTGTCCCCCCCATGATCTGGCCTTCCGCCAGAAGAGGATGGATGGCTTTGCCGATGTCCTGAGCGGTCGTTATCTTATGGATTTTCACCTCGTAAGTTAGCTTATCCACCTCAAGATCCACCACCGCACAGGCGTAGCTGTACACCGCATAGGCATCTCCCTTATAAGTCTTATCATCCCACTGGATCTCCTTGGGCTTCTCGTACTCCACGATGTATTTTTTCTCGGGTTGACCCTCCATCATCCCACCACCTGCTGAGCGCCTTGAAGGCGCTAATTCAGCTTCGCCAGCAGGTGGTGGGATCATTTTCCGAGCCGCTTCTTTCAAATCCTCCTGGCTCCAGGAAGACTTTTTGGAGATGTGCCGAGAAAGTTCTTGTTTGAGTTGAAGAGTCGCCTTTTGGATCAGACCTCCCACCACCATGCAGGTTCGACTGGCCACCGTGGGCCCCGAGTTGGGCACCTGGCCCGTATCGGGGTCCACCACCACCACCCATTCATAGGGAATCCCAAGAGAATCCGCCACAATCTGGGCGAACATAGAGATGGTTCCCTGACCAATCTCGGTAGAAGCCGCCAGAACCTTGACCTGCCCTTTGTTGGTAAAAGCCACCCCCGCCCTGCTGGCCAGGTACACCTCCCCCGAACCCGTAAACCCCGCCCCGTGGTGCACCAAGGCCAAGCCCATTCCTCGCCACGACTCTTTCTTTTTATCTCGATTCCAGAGAGAGTACTCCTTTCTTTTGGAGATGTATCGGCTGCGTGTGACCGCCCTTTCCAAAACTTCCGAAGCCCCCACGCTTTCTCCAAGAATCTGTCCAGTGGCAGTTTGGGACCCCTCCTTAAAAACATTCAGCCGCCGAAGGGTCAAGGAATCCAGTCCCACCGCCTCCGCGATTTTTTCCCAGTGGAGTTCGGCGGCAAAAAGAGTCTGCGGGGCCCCGAACCCCCGGAAGGCTCCATTGGGTGGCGTATTGGTCGCGGCTGTTTTTGAAACCACCCGGACATTCGGGCATTCATATGGACCGGTAGCGTGGAGAGTTCCGCGGGACAAAACCACAGGGGAGAGGGTCACGTAAGCCCCCCCATCCATCACCACCTCGATCTCCTGCGCCACAAGCTTTCCCTCTTTGGTCACACCCGTTCTGTGCTTGATCCAAGCTGGGTGGCGTTTGGTAGTGGCCGCCATGTCTTCCTGACGGTCATAGATCATCTTGACCGGGCGGCCTGACTTCAAGGCCAGGAGAGCCGCGTGGCCTGCGATCATGTTGGGGTACTCCTCCTTGCCGCCGAACCCCCCTCCCGTGGTGGTCTGGATGATCCGAAGTTTCTCATCGGGAACATTGAAAATGTGCTTAAGCGCTTTGTGCACATAATAGGGACACTGCATGGAACCCATCACCACGATCGTTCCATTTTCTACATAAGCCGCCACCCCGTTGTTTTCGATATATGTTTGCTCCTGATGGGGAACTCGATATTCCCCCTCCACGATGAAATCAGCCTGAGCGAATCCTGCCTCGACATTCCCCTTCTGGATCTGAAACTTCTTAAATACATTGTCCGGCGGGTAAAGAACCTGTTCCAAGGACAAGGACTCCTCCAGGGTAAGCACCGCAGGAAGCTCCTCGTAATCCACGCGAATGTGCTCCAGTGCGGCGTAAGCCTTTTGAAGAATCGGATGAGACACCAGCAAAATAGGCTCCATGGGATGCAAAATCTTTTTGTCCGCCAAAAGAGGCTGGTCGTTTTCGATGAGGGCCACCACGTTAGGACCCGGGATATCCTGAGCCGTGGCGATGACATATTCCTGCCAAGGGAAATCAGAATCAAAAGAGATTTTTTTGATCAGGCCGTGGGGGATGGAAGAGCGAAACGTAACGCCGTAGAGGCAATCTTTGAAGTCGTAATCATCAATATATTTGGCGAGACCGCAAAGCTTCTGTGGGCCTTCTTTACGAGGGACGTTTTTTCCTACGCTAACCATCCCACTATTTTACATTTTTTGAGTTTTCTTTTTGTCAGACCTAGAGCCTAGCCCGGAAGAAAAGCTTTTGCAAAATGGTAAAATAAAGAAGATGGAGCAGACATTGACGTATCGGTATCAGGACGGACTTTATTTGAACCTTACCAATCGGTGTCCTACCGCCTGCAAATTCTGCATCAAGTTTACTTGGGAAATGAATTACCGGGGTTATGACCTAAAACTGAATGGAAAAGAGACTCCTGTCTCCGAATTTATTGAATCCTTTGAAAAGGAGAAAAAAATAAAACCTTTTTCTGAGGTAGTCTTTTGCGGGTATGGAGAATCCACCTATCGGCTTCAGGAGATGGTGCAAATCGCAAAATACATCAAGAACAACCACCCTTCCATCAAAGTCCGCTTGAACACAATAGGTCTGGGTAATCTTATTTGGGGCCGGAACATTGCCCCCGATCTCCAGGGCGGCTTGGACGCCGTTTCCATCAGCCTTAATACCGCAGATCCATCCCAATGGGTAGAAATCCATCAACCCGCCAAGCCTTATCGTGAGAAAGGATTTGAAAGTGTCTTAGAATTCATCCGTTGTTGTGTTCCGCTCCTTCCCGAAACTACCGTGACCGCCATAGAACAACCGGGAGTGGATGTTTCGCGATGCCGCGATATCGCGTTAAAAGTTGGGGCCCATTTCAGATCCAGGCCATGGCTGGAGTAACCAGTGCCCCAACATCACCATTCTCCGGAAATTGAAAAAACCAAAACTGTTCGAGGAAAACCTGTTTTTTATAATGATCGCAAGTCTTTGTTTTGGGTCGTCACCATTCTAGGTTTAACCTTTACCGCAGTTCCTTCTATTGTTTTGATGCAAACACTCAAAAACTACTTTCGTTTTTTAAACAACTGGGATGTGAGCATTCTCAGACCCACCCTCTCTCATCGTCAGCCCTTGCAAGCCCCTCACAATCTTAACTCCCCTTTAAAAGTTAATTTTATACGCTTTGAGTTATCTGATCCTCAAGCGCATTCAGTTCATTTGGCAGGAGATTTTAACCAGTGGAGCGGAGATTCGCTTTCCCTGGCGCGCAATAAAAAAGGGACGTGGGAAGTTTTGGTGCCTTTGCCCCCCGGGAAATACCACTATCTTTATATCATTGATGGGCAATGGACTTTAGACCCAAAAAATAGTGAAATAGATTATCGCGGTCCGCAAAAAACCTCTGTAAAAATCGTACCGTAAAGATAGCAACAGAAGCAAAAGAAGCTATGGAAGCAAAGGAAGCAAAAAAACTTAAGCAATTAACTTTTATTTCTTCTCCTTTGCTTCGGTTGCTTCCGTGGCTTGCCGTTGCTGCCTTTATCTCCTGCGCAGGGCCGTCCCCCACCGTAAAGGGACCCTTTTTGGAAACACTTCCCAGCACTCTTCTCTGGATCCCTCGAGAAAATCGCATGGACTGGAACGGGTTCTTCAAACTGATGCAAGATTATCCTCAATTTAACGTGGCTCTAGCCCTTTCCCTGGAATCTATTCCTGAAAGCAGCCGAGAATCTTTAAACCAACTTCAATCTCAGGGCAGAGTCGAAATGGTTCTGCGTATTCCGGGAGACCCTGTATTTCCCATGGTTCATGATTTCCAAATGGCCCTTAGATCTTTACCGAATAACCCTCCCATCCCTTCTCTCTCCTTTGCCCGACCGCAAGATAACCTCGCTCGGACCGCGATTGCCAAAGAACGCTATAAAAAGATGTGGGGCTCGAACCCCAAGGGTTTATTGGCTCCCGGAGGAGCCCTTCTTCCTGAGAATGTCTCCGCCTTCTCCTCTCTCGGAATTCGATGGATGCCCATTGGGGGATATGCGGGAAAAGATTTTAACCCCTTAGAATGGCCCTCCATCCAAAAAACAGTCCTTATTCCTTATCAAAACGTGAGTGGAAAAACTTTTTCTGATTTTTTAAAAAGCCCGGCCTGGGTTTTGGACGAAACAATGAACCGTGCCTCCAATTCCGGAATCCAATGGTTAACTGCTTTTTTAGAATCTAAAACCATTCAAAAACAGATGGAGTGGAGTCTCCCCTCCGACCTCATCTCTCAATACGAAAAATCCGTAAACACAAATGAGGCGCTGCCACTGATTCCCTGGAGTGGCACCTATGCTCCTTGGATCGCGAAAAAGGAACAGGTCGCAGCCTGGTCTCTTTTATCTCAAGCCGCGCAGATTTTAGACCGCTACCAAAATTCTGGAAAGGCAAATCTCAAAACCTTGGATCCAGCCACCCAAGAAATCTACACCATGGAATCCGGTCAATTCTTTCTAGGCTTAGGACAGCCTTATTCGTATGAAACAGAAGAAATGGAGAAAGATTTTCGCACCAGTCTGGTCAATATCTATCGTTTGTGCTCTGAAGAAGTTCCTTCTGCAGCCTATCGGCCGTTGGGAGAAATATCCATCGGCAATCTGGAACCTTCCGGTAGTTATTCTAGCCGGGCCGTTTCTGTTCAATCTTCCAACAACTTAATTCTCATCACCAATCCACCTGAAAAAAAAGAACCTTCGCCCTCCTCCGAGGAGAGTTGGTACCTCTCTTCGTTAAAGCTGGAATGGAATGCGGAAAAAATGAGGTTTTCATTTGAGGTCCCCGATGTGGACAATATTCAGCAGGCTCCTTATGGATTCAGCCACATTTTGCTGGATGTTTACATCGATTTGAATCATCGGGTAGGCTCCGGGTCTACCGAACTTCTGCAAGGTCGCGAACTATTTACGGAGCCTAAAGATGCCTGGGAATTTGCTCTTTCTATTTCGGGATGGGGAGCAAGGTTGTTCCAGGCCAGCCCTACGGGGGCAACGCTTTTACACTCTCCGATTCCTTACATGGATGAGAGCCGAAAACATATCTTCGTGGATATCCCCAGAAATTTAATCAGCGGAAATCCTAAGCGTTGGGGATACCTTTCCATCTTAATGAGGATGGATCCCTCTTCCAGTGCTGAAACGATCTATAAACCCGTCCCTGATTCTCAAGGGAAGATTATTTTGGACAGCTTATCCCCCGCGGATTTCTCCTCCGCCGGTAAAGCTTTTACCGCTGTCCGTATCCCCTCTTAGAGCCATGAAAAAATGGGGTCGCTTTCTTGTTCTGCCCTGCCTTGCTATTATAAACGTCCCCTCTGTTCATGCGGTCTCTTCTACCGTATTGAGTCTTCAAGAATCTTTTGTCGCCGTGGCCGAAAAAGCAAAGCCAGCGGTGGTCAACATCACCGCCATCCATGAAGAACAGGGGTATGTCCGTTCTCCTCAATTCTTTTTTGGAGACCCTGAAGATTTCTTACAGCAATATTTCCATGGAGCGCCCCAACGCCCCCAGCTCAGACCCTATCACTGGAAAACTCAAGGAACAGGGTCCGGGGTGATCATAGATCCCAAAGGATTAGTCTTGACCAATGAACACGTGATCCGCGGCGCCAGCGAAATCAAAATCACTATTACTCCCCTTAAAGGTAAAGGCAAAACTCTCATCGGCAAGGTGGTAGGAAAAGATTTCAACCTGGACCTGGCCGTTGTCAAAATCCAAACCCCCGGAACCTATCCCTACCTTAAATTAGGAGACTCCAGTAAAATCCGCGTAGGAGAATGGGCTATGGCCATTGGATCTCCCTTTGAGCTAGAACAAACGGTGACGGTAGGGGTCATTTCAGCCATCCGCCAGTCCTTGCTAATCGAAGGACGTCGTTACAACAACCTTCTTCAGACCGATGCCGCCATCAATCGAGGAAATTCAGGGGGACCCCTTCTGAACCTGGATGGAGAAATCATTGGTATCAATACCGCTATTTTTTCTCCTTCCGGTTCTTCTGCGGGCATAGGATTTGCCATCTCCATCAATGAGGCCAAAGAGGTGTTGGAAGATCTTTCCACAGGCAAAACAATTCGTCGGGGATGGTTAGGCTTAGAGCTGGCCCCCTTGGATGAGGTGATGCGCCGAAAATTCGGTCTCTCCGGTTCAGAGGGGGTGATCGTCAATGCGGTTCTGGAAAATGGCCCTGCTTCTAAAGCGGGACTGCGTCGAGGGGATGTTTTGTTGGAGTTTAACGGGGTACCCATCCAAACCCCAGGCGATCTTGTGCAACAGGTGAGCCACACTTCTCCCGGTAAAAAGGTACCCCTTACCGTGTTTCGCTACGGAAAAAGAAAAGAGGTGGAGGTGCTGCTGGGCGAGAGACCGAGCGATGCAGAAAGAGAGCACTCGCGACCTTCTCTTTCTAAAGAAAACCAAATAGAGGATCGAGCTTCTTTTTCTTGGGAAGGAGTGGAATTAGCGGAAGTGAAGAAGGGAGTGCTGGTAAAACGGGTAAACCACAATTCCAAACTCTATGGCTATCTTTTGGAAAATGACCTTATTCAAGGCGTCAACCAAGCTCAAGTCTCGAATCTTCAAGACTTTAAGCGCCTGGTTCCTCAACTGAAACTAGAAGAGGGCATTGTTTTTGATATTATCCGAGAAGGACAGTCGATGTACATCAGCGTGCAAATCTAACCTAGTATCATCAACACCAAGCCCACAATCACAAGACCCGCCACGAGCAGGGTGAGACCAAAACCGCCTCCTATGGAGCTGAAAAACTTTTCAAAAGGGTCCTGTTCAGGTTCAAAAGAAGCTTTCTTTCCTTCCCGCTCCAGGGCATACTCAACGCCCCGTGTCATTTTTGTTTCTAAACCCTTTGGATTTTTGGCTAAAAATGAGATGGGATTGTACCCCGGTTTCAACCGAACCTCGGTTTTAAAGTAGCCCCGTTGATCCAAAGTCACTTCCTTTCCGTTAATTTCAAGAGAGGAATTAAGAGCGGCATTACCCTCCACTTCCAAGGTATCCGAATACACCTTTTCCCCGGGAATCGGACGCAAAACTATTAATTCCGGCGGCGTTGCACGCACCGCGTATTTGACAGGATCAGAAAAGCGACCGTTCAAACCCAAAAGGTCCACCAACGCCACACGAACCCAGTACACTCCTTCCACAAGCTTTTCATGGGCCAAATCGACCTGATCTAAAACCGAGTAGAAACGATCCATCAATATCTGGTTAAATCCATGGTCGGCCGCCAACTGAATCCGATATCCTTGGATAGGCGATCCTATCAGAAGCGCTTTAGATTTAGGCTTTTCGGAAATAACCCTCTCTTTTAAAGTGCTTTCTTGGAGTGAAGCCCCGCTCTTTAACTCAGAAGCCCCTTCTATAAAAATAACCCCATCCTTGAAGTTGATTTGAGTCCGCGACCCTCCTTTCAAAGGACCAGAACCGCCAGCCATCTGCGCATCCGGGGGAAGGGGCAGGGGTTTAGAAGGAGCTCGATCAAAAGGAACTTCGGACCCATAACCCGCGGGAACTTCCACTACGGCGCCTTGAGCTTCTACCGCGGCCAATCCCGAATAGACTTGAACCAATGTGGTCAGATCCTCTTTAATTTTTGCACTGTAATCGGTATTTTTCCTTCTGGGTGTGATGTAAGCCGCGGCCGTCAGCACCCGAGCCCTTTGAGTTCGAATTTCTCCTCTCAACAGCTCTAACTCTGCCTTCTGACGAGGCGGGATCAATACCGCGACCGAATTGGGATGGAGATTCAAAATTTCACCTGCAGGGTACCGTACCCGGGCCCAAGCCTCCATCGTGGTACGTAAGCCGTCTTCTTGATAGAGACTCATCTTGAGGGCCGCTGTCTTCCATTCAGGAGAGTCCTTCCGGCGATAAAGCACCTCATTGGCTAGATAGATCAACTCTGCTGCTCGAAGCTTTTCCTTGATGAGGACCACGGGCACCTTAAGACTCATCCCCGGAAGGGCCACACTAGGATCAGAAGTTTCCAAAGCGTTATGTCTTAAGATCTCATTCCATCGAGTGGGATCCTTGAGATAGTGGTTGGCAATATCCCATAGAGACTCTCCAGGTTGGACCACGATCACTTGGAATAATTCCGCGGCTTGCGGAGTTGGCTTAGGAAATAGAGACAGGGCAAAGAACGTAAAAATAAAACCGCAAGTGGTAAGTAAACCCCGAAGCACGATGGTTACCTCTTGTTAACTGCGTGGCTGAGTTTGTAATGTCTCCGTTCCCGGAACGGAGACAACGGCTTCAGACATCCTGGGCCTTTTAGGGAGTGAGAAGAAAAACTTAGACCCCTTGCCCACGGCTGACTCTGCCCAAATTTTACCGCCATGAGCCTCCACCACATACTTACAAATGGTCAATCCCAATCCGGTCCCACCCGTTTTCTGCGTCTTTACCTGAATAAACTTATCGAAAATAGTCTGCACAAATTCAGCCGGAATCCCTTCCCCAGAATCCTCCACGCAACACAAGACAGCGTCTGCCCTATCTTCTACGTGAATTTTAACTTTCCCATCCTCCGGGGTAAACTTGATCGCATTTCCCAAGAGATTGGTGAAGACTCTTTCCAGCAATCCCTCATCCACCACCAGAGAAACAGGTCCAACGGCGTGAACTTCCAGATGGATATTTTTGCGTCGGGCCAAAGATTCCATCAACTCGATCATCCGTGTCGCCACTTCGGTTACGGAACAAGAAATCAGCTTCAAATCCATCTTTCCGGCCTCCATTTTAGCGATATCCAAAATGTTATTGATCATCGCCAAAAGCCTAAAGGAAGCCCGATCAATGGATTCTATCATCTTTTTCTGCTGGGGATTCAAGGGACCAGGAATTTCCTTCAGTAAAAATTCCAGAAAACCGCGAATGGCCCCCATGGGATTTCTTAAATCGTGGGTAATGGATTGCAAAAACTCCTCCTTCATTTTAGAGAGCTCTTTCTCCAGCGTGACATCATGCAACGCCGTGACCACCCCCATGGAGGTTTCCTTGCCGGGGGCCACCACCGTCTGGGAAGATACGTTGAGCACCAGCTTAAACTGATCCGTGGAAAAATCCAATTCACGATAAAGATTTTCTTGAGGATTTTGAATTACCTCCAGTAAAATCTTCTGAATCCTCGAATCAGGGATCAAACTTTGAATCGTTTGATTCTCGGGGATCGGCCCATCGGGAATACCCAAAACAGTCCTGGCCCTTCGATTTACCAGCTGAATCCTTCCCTCAAAGTCGGTCATCAGAATACCGTCCGCGATAGAAAATAAAATCGCCTCCGTTTTCTTTTGTTCGGAAATGATGCGGTCTACCTGGATTTGGGCATACTCCCGTAAACGCAACCTCATGCGATTGAATGTGTCCGCGAGATCTTGAAGCTCGTCATTGCTGCTGGCGTCTACACCTTTGGAAAAATCGCCGCGCGCTACCGCCTCAGCTCCTTTAGTCAATGCCAATATAGGTTTGGAAAGCTGACCGGCCAAATAGGTGGCCCCTCCCAAAGCAAAGAACCCAATCAACCACAAAAATAGTATCGCCTGACGCTTGATTTGAGTGGCGGCCAAATAAGCTTCCGCTTTAGGCTGCTGGAGCAACACAGCCCCTCCCAGACTGGAAATGGGAGCAAAAGATCCCACCTGTTCCTCTGCTTTATCATCTTTAAATTCAGCCGAACCCACCGCCAACGCTCCCAACGCTTGTCGTACCATGGGTCTCTGGGAAATGGAACCTATTTGATCAGGATTGATGAGGTTGGCGGGGTAAAATACAGGGTTCCCTTGTCTATTAACAATGAAGACAAAACCACTGCCGCCCACACGCTCTTCTTGAATTTCTTTCCATAATTTCTTGGGCAAAATCAACACATACATGCCAAACCCCCTTCTCAGGGGATAGTACATCTCCAGATGAGGCAGCACCCCTGAAGGGGTCAAACGCATTGTTTTCTTTTGGGTCTGTTGTGAGGCGATATATTCAGGATCTCTGCCTTGATCGGAAAGCTTTGATTCTTCCAAAAGAGAAGGGTTATACACCTTAAGAACTTCTTTCCCCTGGGGGTTCAGGATGGCAATCTTTCCAATTTCATTGTGGGACTCAATCAAAGACTGGAGAAGAACCTGTTTATCCTGCCAATCAAGATTTTTTTCCAACATTTGCATGGCAAACAAAATTTTTTCATCTGTGGTTTGGAGATAAGTTTCTACCCTTTCCGCAATTTTTTGAGCTAGTTTATAATGCAATTCCAATACGGCCGCTTGGATGCCTTTTTGGTTTATGCCAACAAGTCGGAGACCGACAAAAGCGACCGGGAGAACGGAAATAGCAACTAGGGTTAAAATGAATTTTGGATAGAGCCCGAATCGCATATTGTAGGAGAAAATTACTTTCTTTTAGGCACTATGTCTAAGGATAGGGCAAGTAAGTAAGGGTGTCAAGGGGAGAAATGGGCTTTCACTTTCTCCGTCGATAAATATCTCAAGTTAGATTAAAATGCTATAATAATAATGATGGCTAAGCCTTCCGCTCCAGCGTTCAGGGCAGTCCCATCTTCTCGAAAGCTTCTTCCCCTCCTGAAACGGTTCTCGCAAAAAAGGATCCTAGTTATCGGAGACTTAATGCTGGATCATTTTCTGCGCGGAAAAGTGGGACGCATCTCTCCAGAAGCCCCGGTTCCGGTTGTCTGCATCACTCAGGAAAGCTATGTCCCGGGAGGGGCTGGAAATGTAGCCGCTAATATCATTTCTTTAGGAGCCGAAGTCAGCGTGGTGGGGCTGGTGGGCACCGATGAGGCTGGATTCAAACTCGTGGCTGACCTGAAGAATCGTGGCATCGAAACCTCTTTTATTCTTCGCGACGGGGAACGCCCAACAACGGAAAAAGTACGAATCATTGCGGAACATCAGCAAGTGGTGCGATATGATCG
>JACQJM010000241.1 GCA_016205045.1 Elusimicrobiota bacterium
AGGGGTGAGGGGTGAGGGGCGAGGGGTGAGTTTTTTGGAGAGCGCACCCATCATGCGATAGATTTCGGAAGCTAAATCTCGCAATTTAATGGCATCTGTGGAGGAGATGTAATTCAACTCAACGGCTATCAGTAGCTGGCTTTCGACTTCTGCCAAAGATCCTCGTGCGATTGATAAGAAATGAGGGAATTCACGTCCTTTTCTGGAGTGGCCTTCTGCGATGTTCGAAGAGACCGAAATAGCTGCTCGTCGGATTTGAGATGTCAATCCAAATTGTTCCTCAGGAGGAAATGTCTTGGTGAGTTTATAGATTTCTTTAACCAGAACGACAGCTTTTTGCCAAACTACTAAATCTTTAAAATCCTGTATCATCTTCTTTGTTTCTAACCCCTAACCCCTAGACCCTAACCCCTGATTTCATATCAGCTGCTTAATCATCTTCGCCCCGGCCTCCAGGAGCTCGTTTGTTTTCTTGAGGCTGTCCGTTTCCGCATAGGTGCGGATCAGAGGTTCCGTGCCTGAGGGTCGAAGCAGAAGCCAGTGGTCTTTCTCTAAGATAATTTTTATCCCGTCCATGGTTTTGACATCCTGAATGACAGACGAAAGAATTTTTTTGGGAAGTTTTTTCTTGAGCTTTTCCGCGAAAACGTTTTTGTCGGGTATGGGTTTATGAAGACGAAAATCCTTTCTCACAAAATAGGAGGCCCCATATTTTTTCTCGATGGCCTGATATAGCTGGGAAGGTGTTTTGCGAGTTTCGGTGAGCATCTCCAAAAACAGCAGGGCAGTCAACAGGCCGTCTCTTTCGGGGAGCACTCCCTTCCAGGCGTAACCTCCCGATTCTTCGCCTCCCATCACCGCGTTCTCGGTGAGAATTTTTTCAGCGATGTGCTTAAACCCTACGGGGACTTCCTCAAAGGGAAGTCCATAGGCTTTGGCAATCCGAGAAGAAAGATATCCCATCGAAACGGATTGAACAATTTTTCCTTTTAGCTTCTTTTGCTCAATCATGTATTGGAGAAGGAGGGGAAATACCTGGCAGGGAGTGAGATATTGTCCTTTGTCATCCACGAGTCCTATCCGATCGGCATCGCCATCCAAGGCGATGCCGATGATGGCTTTATTCTTGCGTACCGATTCCATAAGTTCGGTCAAGTACTTCTCGATCGGTTCGGGATGCAGCCCGCCAAAAAGAGGATCATGCTTGGTGTGGAGCGGGATAAGTTTTTTGGAGGGAAGCACTTCTTCTAGCAGTCCTGCCGCACACCCGTACATATAATCTATCACCGCCGGGCGGTTCAATTTTCGCGCGATGGCCGCGGGTGGGATTTTGGATCTGAGATAACTCAGATAGACGTCTTTAAAGCTTTTGCGGTTGGGAGAACCTTCTTTAGCGATGGACCCTTTGTTCAAAAGGGACTCCACTTCTTTGGTGACGGCTTCAGGAACGGCTCGCCCCTCCATTTTAATTTTGATGCCATTATAAGAAGCCGGGTTGTGGCTGGCGGTCACCATGATTCCCAGCCCTGTGTTGCGGTGGGTCAGGTAGCTGATGGCCGGAGTAGGAAGAACTTCCTCCAGAAGAACGGGGTTGAGCCGGTTTCCTTTAAGGATGCAGGCGATCTCTTCCGCGAAAGACGGAGAACCAAATCGTCGGTCATAGCCGACCACAATGGGAATGCCCTTGAGTTTTGGCCGTCCCTTAACAAATTCAGAGATAGCCTGAGCGACGGTGCGCACGTTGGAGGAAGTGAAATCCCGGGCCATGATGCCTCGCCATCCGTCTGTCCCGAATTTAATAGGTGTTGTCGTTATAGTCATTATTAGCCTCTCTATTCATTAAATATTTCCAATCTATAATTTCTAACCCCCAGCCCCTAACCCCTAACCCCTATTTTTATCCGTCCGTAGTCATCTTCAAGTCTCACCACGTCTTTAACTTCCGGTGTGGAGACTTCGATGATTGTCACATTTCCAAATTTGGCGTGCATGCGGTGCTTGGTCCCCGGAGGAATCACCACCACCGAACCCGGTTTTTGGATTTTTTTTCTTCCGTTGAGTTCCATCACGTACTTCCCCTTCCACGTGTACAGCGTCTCATGCTTGACCCTGTGGTACTGAAGGCTTAGCCTGTGGTCTTTGTGAATCACTAAAAATTTCCCCACATATTTAGGCGCCACCGCCCACCAGATTTCCTTTCCCCAAGGCTTCTTGACAGTGATGAGTGATGAGTGATGAGTGATGAGTAATTTTCTTGATCTTTTTTTCACATCCATCCCTAATACCTACTACTTTCTACCCGCTTATAGTCGACTGTATTTCTTGATCACCGAGTGGTTCCCGACCACCCGGCTGGGACCTATGACGGCCTGGGGTTCGATGCGACAGCCCTCCCCAATGATGCACCCCTGCAACTTTGCTCCTTCTCCCACCTTCGTGTGAGCAAAGATGACGCAATTTTCCAGTTGAGCTCCCTTTCCGATCTCACAACTGGGCCCCAAAACCACATTGCCGGATAGTTTCACAAAATCGCCGACACGGGCTCCCTTCCCCAACACTAAACGTCCCTCTATATCTATCTCTTTACCAAGACGCGCATTGGGTTCCACCCAAACATGACTGCTCTTTCTTTTGCCGGGGGGCGAAAAAGGTGTTTTCCCTTCCAAAATATCAAAGTGAGCTTGAAGGTATTTATCGGCGGTCCCGATATCCATCCAGTAGCCCTGCGAGATAAAGGAGTGAAGACGGTGGCCGTTGAGCAACAGTTGGGGAAAGAGGCCCCTCTCCAGGGAGTAGGGAATGTTAGGAGGGATGAGGTTGAGCACGGCGGGCTCGAAAACATAGATCCCCGCATTAATGGTGTTGCTGGTCACTTCCTCCCAGGAAGGTTTTTCCAAAAAGCGGGAGATCTTTCCTGTGGAATCCGTTTCCACTAGGCCGTACAGGGTAGGATCTTTTACTCGGGTGAGCGCGATGGTTGCTTCCGACTTGTTGTGGATGTGTGTCTGGATGAGTTTTTTAAAATCAACCCCGGAGAGGATATCCCCGTTAAGGACAAGCGTTGTCTGGGTCAATTGACCCTGGGCATTTTTAATGGCGCCTCCGGTTCCCAGAGGTTTCTTTTCCTGGATATAAGAAAACTTCAGCCCGAACCTTCTCCCATCCCCTAATGCCTGTTTAAAAATAGGGGACTGATAGGCGGTGCAGAGGATGACGTCTCGAATGCCGGCTTTTTTGATGAGGTCCAGCTGGTACTCTAAAAAAGGGCGGTTGAGGATAGGCAGGAGGGGTTTGGGGGTCTTAAGAGTAAAGGGCCTAAGCCGGGTTCCTAAGCCTCCAATTAAAATAAGCGCTTGCATTAATCTAGACCTGAATGTGAATGGCAGGGTCTATTTTTTGATTTTCTGTGTGGGAGGAACTGTCGGATACGGAAAGAGTGATCGGGACGGAATCAGAGTCAGTCTCGATCTGATTTTGAGACAAAGCCAGTTTTTCGAGAGGGGGCTGGTAGGTGGGAAGAAGTCCTTTAAGGGTTGCGATAATCTGATCTGTCTTGGCACGCTCCGCCAATGTGATAATTTTGGCAACATTTTTCTCGAACTCTGCAGGGTTTAGGGAAGAACTTAATTGAGCGCGAAAGATGCGGTTATTTTGGGTGGCCACGGTTCCTTCTTCGGCGGTCAAGATATCTTCAAAAAGTTTTTCTTCGGGGGCGGCCCCGGTGAATTTGATGGGAACATTTTGGGGATCAAGCCCGGCAAAACGAATCAACTCGTTCACCAAATCCAGGATTTTTACCGGCTGACCCATATCCAGGACAAAAACTTCTCCTCCTTTACCCATGACCGCCGCCTGTAAAACCAAAAGACAGGCTTCAGAAGGAATCATGAAATAACGTTTCATTCGGGGATCGGTGATCGTTAAAGGAACTCCCTTTTGAAGCTGTTCACTCAGGATGGGCAAGACGCTCCCACGGCTTCCCAAAACATTGCCAAAACGTACTGCCATGAAGTGAGTGCTTCCTCGTTTATTGAGATTCATACAGATGATCTCGGCGACTCTTTTAGAGGCGCCCATCACTCCTGTAGGATTGACCGCCTTATCGGTAGAAATCAAGACAAATCGCTCCACCCCCATTTCACAAGCCAGTTCTCCCATGTTCAATGTTCCGCGAACATTGTTTTTGATGGCTTCATCGGGATGAGCATCCATGATCCGGACATGTTTGAAGGCCGCGGAATGCAGGATAATGTGGGGACGGAAACGGGACAGAACCCCAGACATCTTCTGGCGATCTTGGATATTTCCAAGAACATAATGTACCTCATGAGAGTCCTGCTGGGTCAACTCGCGATGGATATTAAATAGCGCCGTTTCGTCTTGGTCCACCAGAATAAGGGAACGCATGGAAAACCGAAATAGCTGCCGGCACAGTTCCGACCCAATGGAGCCCGCAGCCCCGGTAACCAAAACCACCTTTCCTCTAAAATAGTCAGCCATCTCGGCCGTGTCCACTTGGACCGGTTGACGACCCAGGAGATCCTCCAGGCGAATCTCGCGGATATCGCTGGCCCGGATACGGCCAGACACGATGTCGCTGAAAACAGGAAGAGTTCGAATATCCTGAATCCCGGATTTCCTGGCCAGATCCACCGTGTCTCGAATAACTTCTGATCCGGCCGAAGGAAGAGCGATCAAGAGTGTTTCAATTTTCCATTTATATACTAATTGGGGTATTTCTTGGCGGCTTCCCAAGATGGGAAAACCATGGATCGAACAGCCCCGTTTGAAGGGGTTATCATCGACAAAACCTCGAACAGCATAAGGATTCATTTTAACATGGAGAAGACTTCGAAGAAGTTGTTCCCCGGCGTCCCCGGCCCCGACGATCAGAGTTCGTTTGCGCCCGCCGTTGGAATGGTAGCGGGTATAAGATAAATAGATCCTTTTGGAGCAACGAAATCCTCCGATCAAAAGGAAGCTTATGGCAAAATCTAAGATAGGGATGGATCTTGGCATGTGCGACAGGGTAGGATCATGTTTAGTGAAGAATAAGGCGGTGCTGAAAAGAAGGGATCCCAGAGTACAGGCCTTGAATAGGGTTAGGGCTTCGCGAATGCTGACGAAGGCCCAACTAAACCGGTAGGTTCTCATGAAGTAGAGGACGGGAATTTTAGCGGCCAAAGCGAGGAAAAAAACTGCTTGCAGGGCTGCCAGGCTATACGGAGGAATAGTTCCTTCAAATCGCAGGAGTAGGGCCAGCCACAGGGAGGTTAAGATGAGGGAAGCGTCTCCCAGGATGAAGAAACACAAGCGTGTGGCGGGGGTTCTCTTAAAAAAAGACCGGATCATTTAAGTATCTAGAATTCCAGGCTGTCAATAAATTGTGCAGAGAAAGTATACGAAAAACTTCGAGTTTGGGATTATATCATTTTGAAGTCTAAAGGTTCAAACAATTGGGTGTGCCGAAAATTTTAGGGTATCTTGCCCAGGGGTCCTGCCTCCCGGTTCGCCCCTCGGCTTCCCTCACTCCACCCATCCCCTGCTAGGGCAGCGAGATGTGGTCC
>JACQJM010000242.1 GCA_016205045.1 Elusimicrobiota bacterium
GATATGTTCTCTAGATATGCAGCTCAGGTTCTTGAAATTTTCTCCTCCCTTCAAGGAGAGGGAATTTACTTGGGGGAGCGACAGATCTTTGTTCGATTCGGCGGATGCAACCTTAAGTGCGATTATTGTGATGAGCCCGAGTCTATTCCCATCCCTTCCGGTAAAGTCATGACACAGGAAGAAGTCCGTTCTGAGATCGCTCGTTTGCAACAAGAAAGATCACCACGAGGCCCGGTTCCTGGGGCGTATCTTCACCCACGGGCTGTCTCGTTGACGGGAGGAGAACCTTTGTTGCACGTTGAATTTTTGGAGGAGCTCCTCCCGTGGGTGCTTAAGCAGGGGTTAAAGACCTATCTGGAAACCAATGGGACACTGCCGACAGCTTTGGAAAAAATAGAGCCGCTTCTCCAGGTGATCGCCATGGACATAAAGCTGCCTTCTGCTACCCGCGTAGATCTTTGGGAAAAGCACCGGCAATTCTTGCAGAGTGCCCCTGGCAAAACGTTCGTGAAGGTGGTGCTGACACGCTCCTCAACCGTGGCGGAAGTGGAGAGGGTGATTGAGTTGATTTGGGGTGTCTCGGATAGAATTCCTCTTTGTTTGCAGCCCGCCACTTCGGTCATTTCCACCTTAGACGCACAGCACTCCATTGAGCCTCCCACAGATGACTGGGTTCAGGAGATCTACCTCAAGGCCCGCCACTCTCTGAGACAGGTAAAAATCATCCCTCAACAACATCCTATTTGGGATATTGCTTAAATGCGTGAAATATTTTGGGTGTTCAGTAAATTAGGGGCCACTGCTTTTGGGGGACCATTCGCTGTCGCCCACATTGAGAGAGAGGTAGTGGAAAAAAGAGGGTGGGTCTCTTCTTCCTGGTTTGCAGGGGCTTTGGGGATGATGGAGATTGTTCCAGGTCCAACGGCCACTGAAATGGCGATCTACTGTGGCTACATGAGGGCGGGGTTGTGGGGAGGATTTCTGGCTGGTCTATGCTACACGTACCCCTCTTTTTTGATGATGCTTGTGCTGGCAGGAATTTATTTTGGTTATGGCGTGGTGCCTTCTGTCTCGGCGTTTTTTAATGGAATCAGCCCGGCGGTGGTGGCGGTTCTCATCCACGCCGCTTATCGAATGGCCAGGGGCAGCATTGGCAACGCGGGCCATCTGTTCCTGTTCTGCTTGGGGTTTGTGGTTTGCTATTATCTCAAAGCGCCAGTGCTTCTGGCACTGCTCATGGGTGGTGTTTTGGGAATGCTCTGGGAAAAAATGCCTCGATGGGGACTGGGAATCCTCCTCTCCGGCGGACAAGCTCTCCTGCCCATTTATTTTCTGATCTCTCCCCTACCTGGTCCCTCCCTGGCCATCCCCTGGCCCAAGCTGGGCCTTTTGTTCCTCCACATGTTAAAAATTGGAAGTCTCGTGTTTGGAGGAGGGTATGTCATCGTTCCTTTCATGGCGCAGGATTTTGTGGACAAACTGCATTGGCTGACACCGGAGGAGTTTCTGGTTGGATTTGGATTGGGCAAAGCCACGCCAGGCCCCTTGAGCATCACCGCGGCTTTTGTGGGATATAAAGTGGCGGGGATATTGGGAGCTTTGGTGGGGACCGTGGGGATGTTCTTTCCCTGTTTTGCGATCCTCCTGGCCTTGTTGCCCACTTTTGAGCGATGGCGTACTCATCCTTCAGCCCATGGTTTTTTCCGGGGGGTCGAGGCCGTCACGGTGGGAGCGGTTTTGGCAGTAGCTAGCGGGCTAATTCAGGAAGCGTTGTCGGACTGGAGTTCTCTGGGGGTACTGGTGGGGAGCCTTTGTTTGCTGCCCTTTTTGGAGACCGTTTGGATATTCGTTATGGCAGGAGTGTGGGGGGTGGTGAAGTGAAAAGCGGGAGTGATTTTCGCGTGGAGTGTCCTTTTTGTCATGGCACCATGCAGGTGGACCGGGAGTCAGGGAAAATAGTTCAAAAGTGGGTACCCTCTTCACCCCCTGTCCAAGGAGACCGCATGAAAGCCGCCATGGAGAAGCTCCAAAGGGAGAAAGAAAAGAGAGAAAACTATTTTTCTTCGGCCCAAGAGGCTGAGGAAAAGAAGAAAAAGGAGCTTCGGGAGCGGTTCGAAAAAGAAAAAGAGAGAATTAAAAAAGAAGGAGACACCACCCCGCCTCCGCGACCGTTCGATCTAGATTAGAATTTCTCGTCCCAAACAACCTTGGAGCAGTAGCTTTGGGACGTACCATTCCTACAGCTTTCAAGGATGAATGGTACGTCCCAAACAACCCTGAAGCAGTAGTTTTGGATGTTTGGTACGTCGAGAAAATTGGTTCTGGGCCCTTTTTGGGTCTTGACAAAGGAGCGGGTCCTGTTATACTTGCTCTTAGAGGCACAAAAGCTCCGATATAAGGAGGACAGCTTTTGTGCCTCTCTCGTTTTACTCTTCCCTTCTTTCTGGTGTCTCCCCTTCTGTGGTCCTACGAGGATTAGCCCGAAATCCCCAGTTGGACCTTATGTTCCGACTCAAAGAGTCGTATAATAATGTGCCTGCCTGCCGGCAGGCAGGCCCCTGGGGATTTCGGGCTAATACACTTTCCAGTTGGAATGTCGGATAGGAAATCGGCAGTAATTGGCGAAGAAAGGAAGGTGAGCCTTAAGCTTATCCAGAGATTCCTCGCACGCCCTTTCTCCCACTTCAATCAATTCCTTGGCACGGTGGAAATCCGTCCAGGAATAGCCTCTTAAATCAGGCTGAATCAACACATTCCCCACTTCTACCCGGCTGTGGGCTATCTCATACTGCATGGTATAAATGGTCCGAAAAAGGATGTCCCACATGTTGGGTCCCTGCAACACCTGAGGCAACGCGGAACGAATCCCTTCGGGGGGCTTCGTGCGCCGGGCCCCTACGCGCTCCCCCGCAGGTAGAGTCAGATTTACAGCCAGGATAATGTCAGACCCCATTTGCGACACCACCCGAGCCGGAACCGGATCGATGATGCCTCCATCCACTAGATACCTTCCTTGGTAGTGATAGGGTTGAAATAGAACCGGGATGGCGCAGCTGGCCCTGACGGCTTCCGCCAGCTTACCCTCTTTGAGAATAATTTCCTCTCCGGTTACGATGTCCGTAGAGATACAGGACAAAGGGATTTCTAAATCCTGAAATTCTCTGTCCCCAAAATACCGGCGCAAAATTCTCATCAACGTGATCCCACCCAGAAATCCGCTGCGAGGGATCGTGATGTCCCAAAAAATATTTTCAAATAACCATGCTCGATCAATTTTGAGAGCTTCTTTCTCCACCTCCAAGGGATCCATACCCATGGCATAAAACCCCCCGATGACAGATCCCATCGAAGTTCCGGCCACCAAATCCAGAAAAATATTCTCTCGATGAAGTACCTTTAAAATACCCACCAACGTGTACCCCAGGGCTGCTCCCGCCCCCATAGCGATCCCAATGCGTAATCCCCCCAGGCGACGGGCTAGGCGCTCGAGAGCCCTCTGTGTTTTGGGATATTTTTGTAGAGA
The DNA here is from genome assembly GCA_016205045.1 of Elusimicrobiota bacterium. GTDB lineage: Bacteria > Elusimicrobiota > Elusimicrobia > JACQJN01 > JACQJN01 > JACQJM01. The sequence goes on from JACQJM010000242.1 coordinate 3,524, forward strand.
TGAAAAAGGGGAACCTGTTCTTTGAAATTCCGCCATAAAACCTTCCGGCCACGGGATAAACGTATTTCCCTTCTGCAAACGCAAGATTTCGTTAGGTCTCTCGGAACGAATGAGTTGAACATAAGAAATATTTTTAAAACCAGGCACCGAACTCCTGAGCCTTGCTTCCCATGTGTCCAGCTCCGTTTCTAGCCCCTCCCGTCCCAATAAGATCCAATGATCCGCTTCCACCAAGATGGAGTGCTCTACAGAACCCGCTTCTCCATCCAAACAGACGATGACAAAATCGTGATTCTCGCGTAGCATGTTCATCAGCAAAAAAATACCTCTAAACAGCCGTCCCCCCAACACCTGGGGGTGCATGCTCACCAACTCCAATCCCGAGGGATGTTCCTGACCTATGTTGCGAATCAAGTCAGGATTTCTTAAGTCCTGTTCTCGCAGCATCGCCTCGCTGGTGAGCACAGGAGTCAACCCCAAGACTTTAGCCAGTTGCCCTGCTTGGTGAGTGAGATCCACCACCAAAACGCGCCGACGTGTCTGTTCCAGAAGAGCCAGTGCAAAATGAGTGGTAAAAAGAACTTTTTCTTCGGTGGGAACTGGCGAGCAGAGAACCACTACCTGGGGAGTCCAGGTTTTAGACTCCACTCCTCGGGATTGCGTGGCAAAATACAATCTTTTGGAAATGAGCCTGGAAACATGCAGCAGAACGTGCGGATGCAATGTAACTACCTGCTCAAAATTGGCTTTGCTTAACGTCAAAAACTCGCATGTCGTTTCCAAGACGACCGTAGAAGAGCGCGGCTCTCCGGTCAGCAGACTCATTTCTCCCAGGGAGTCTCCGGGGCCAAGGTAGGCGCTTACCACATCCTCCTCTCCACGATGGGTCAACACGCGCAACTGGCCCGAGGTGACTAAATAAAAAGTATCACCTGGATCTCCCTGTTTAAAGAGCGTGGAACCCTTGGGCAGGGAAAGCGGCTCCAGCTGGATGGCCAAGGTCTGCATATCTTCGGCAGATAAATCCGAAAATAGAAGACTTCGTTTGAGCAAAGGAAGCCACTGAGGAACTTCTTCGGGGATCAAGGCATAACCTCTTTTGTGAATTGCCTGCCCGCGTGCCGCGGTCGCGGCCAGGGCGAATTTTTAATATGGCGTTGCCTGCGGGAGAAAAGTGCGGAACCAAATGTAGTATAATGTTTTCTGTTGTGTAACGCCTCGTAAGCCAGAAGGGCAATCACCGTTTTTGAATCCTGGATTTTTCCTTGAAATACCCACTGCAGCGCCGTTTTATAGGGAACAGAAAATGCGCAAAGGAACTCATCCTCATCAGGAGCGCTGGAGCCCGGTGTTAAATCTTCCGCGTAAAACAGATGGAGAATCTCATTAGAAAAAGCCGGGCTTGGCCAGTAGGAAAGCAGGGGCCGGATGCGGCGGGCAGTATATCCCGTTTCTTCTCGAAGTTCTCGGCTCAGACAGACCTTCGGGGATTCCGAATTAGAGTGCAATTTTCCCGCCGGAATTTCGTAGGTAATCTCTTCCACGGGATGTCGATACTGCCGCACCATAATGATCGTGTGGGGGTTTAAGAACGGAAGAACCCCCACGGCTCCGGGATGATCTAAGTACTCGCGAGTAGCTTTTTTCCCATTGGGCAGTAAGATGGTATCCACATTAAAATTGATAGATTTTCCGCGATAAACCGGGCGTTTTCGAATGAGTTTTTCTACCATTTTAACCATAGCCGTTGAGCCTGTCATTATAGCAAAACACCTCGAACATCATGCCTGAATTTGTCCACCTTCATAACCATTCCGAGTACTCCCTCCTAGATGGGACAGTCCGATTTACGGATGATAAAGGGAAACCCGCTGAATTCCTCAAAAACATGGCCGCTGCCAAAACATCCGCGCTGGCAGTTACCGATCACGGCAACCTTTATGGGGCCATTGAATTTTATGAAAGTTGTCACGACGTGGGCATGAAACCGATCATCGGCTGTGAAGTCTATCTGGCCAAAGGCTCCCGCTTAGACCGCTCCGGAACCCGACGCGACAACTGCCATCTCACCCTTCTGGCACAAAACTATGAGGGCTACCAAAACCTCATGGCCCTCGTTTCCAAGGCGTTTCTGGAGGGATTTTACCATGATCCCCGCATCGACAAAAAACTTTTGGCGGAACATGCGAACGGGCTGATCGCCCTTTCGGGTTGTCTTAAATCGGAATCTTCTCAAAGCATTCTTTCCGGAGATCTGGGAGAAACCGCCAAAATCCTAGAAGAGTACCGCGCCATTCTTGGTCCAGACAATTTTTACCTGGAGATCATGGACCACGGGCTTTCCAAGCAAAGGCAAGTCACCCAGGGACTCTTGGAACTATCGAAAAGAACCGGCATCCCTTTGATAGCCACCAACGACTGCCATTACTTCAAAAAAGAAGACCAAGAGGCGCAGGATGTGCGGGTGGCCATTGCCACCGGCAAACTTCTGGAAGACCCCGATCGACTGCGTTTTGAATCCGGAGAGTTTTACTATAAAACGCCCGCCGAGATGACCAAGCTTTTCTCCTATGCCCCTGAAGCCATCAAGAATACCCTTGTCATCGCCGAAAAATGCAATCTCAAAATTCCCACCGATCAGCTGCTTCTCCCTCATTACGAGGTGCCCGCCGGCTTCACACCCGACAGCTATCTAGAAAAACTTTGCCGGGAGGGCTTACAAAGAAAGAAATTAAACGATGCCGTCTATGAATCGCGCCTGAAGTTTGAGCTGTCCATCATCAAGAAAATGGGGTTCTCCACCTATTTTCTGATCGTGTGGGACTTTATCCAACATGCCAAATCCCAGCGGATCCCGGTGGGACCGGGGCGAGGGAGCGGGGCCGGTTCCCTGGTCGCCTACTCCCTGGACATCACCCGTGTTAATCCCATTCACCACAACCTTCTGTTCGAGCGGTTTCTAAACCTAGAAAGACGCACCATGCCGGATTTGGATATTGACTTCTCGGATGAGGGACGGGAAAAAGTGATTGAGTATGTCAGACAGAAATACGGGGCAGGCAATGTGGCCCAAATCATCACCTTCGGCTCCATGCACGCCCGCCTGGTCATCCGCGACGTGGGGCGAACGCTGGGCATCCCCCTGCCGGATGTGGACCGCCTGGCCAAGCTGATTCCTTTTGGTACCACGATCCACGAAGCGCTGCAGTCCATCGCAGAGTTGAAAGAAACGGCAGCTTCCAATCCACGCATCCAGAAGCTCTTGGCTCTGGCTCAAAAACTAGAAGGCTTAAAAAGACACACGGGGGTGCACGCCGCCGGCACGGTTATCACCAAAGAGGCGGTGTCCAAATATTCTCCGCTTTCCAAGGGAAGCTCCAGCGAAGTGGTGACCACCCAATATAATGACGAGGCCCTACTGAAATTGGGACTGCTCAAAATAGATTTCCTTGGCCTGAGGACGCTAACGGTCATTGACCATGCCACCCAGATGATTCGAGCGACTCACCAACCCACGTTTGATGTGGACGTCATCAATGGAGAAGATGCTAAAGCCTTCCAACTCTTGCGCTCCGCCAGAACCCTGGGCATCTTTCAACTAGAAAGCTCTGGCATGCGAGATCTGCTCAAACGACTTAAACCCACCAATTTTCAAGATATCTCCGCGGTGCTCGCTCTGTATCGTCCCGGCCCCATGCAGGCAGGCATGCTCGATGATTTTGTCAACCGAAAGCACGGGGCCAAAAAAGTAGAGTATGAGCATCCCCTTTTGGAACCCATCCTTCAAGAAACTTATGGAACCATCGTCTATCAAGAACAAGTCATGGAGATCGCAAAACAATTGGCCGGGTTCACCCCGGGTCAAGCGGATGGACTTCGAAAGGCTATGGGCAAAAAAATTCCCGAAGAGATGGAAAAAAACCGCAGCGCCTTTGTGGAGGGATGCAAGACCAAAAAAATACCCCTGCGACTGGCCAATAAAATTTTTGATCACATGGTCACGTTTGGAGGCTACGGCTTTAATAAATCTCATACCGTGGCGTATGCCACCGTGGCTTACCAGACCGCTTACCTGAAAGCCAATTACCCGGTGGAGTTTCTTACCGCGCTGCTCACCAGCGAGATCGGCCGTTCTGCCATTGACGCGGAGGATAAAGAAAATAAATTGGTCACTTATTTGGAGGAGGCTAAATTTCTGGGCATCGCCATCATGCCTCCGGACGTGCAAAAGTCAGAGGGGTTGTTTTCTGTGGAACGCTCTGAGGCTATGGCCTCCATCCGCTTTGGTCTTCTGGCCATCAAGAACGTAGGATCGGGAGCGGTGGATTCTATTTTGCAGGCCCGGCGAGACAATGGCCCCTTCTCTTCTCGGGAAAACTTTTTAATGCGCGTGGATTTAAGGCAGGTGAACAAAAAGGTGTTGGAATCCCTAATTAAGGCAGGGGCTCTGGACTCCCTAGGAACCTCCCCGGCTCAGACTGGGCGGGCCCAACTGCTCAATGATCTAGAAACCCTCCTTCATCGTCACACGCGCATGAAAGAAGAGCAAAAATCAGGGCAGGGATTTCTTTTCGAATCTGCCGAAACGGTCGGAAACGGAACGGCAAATTCTTCGACTCCTGCCAGTAGCCTTTCGGATACTGAATTGCTAAAATTCGAAAGGGAAGTATTGGGGTTTTACCTTTCGGGGCATCCGCTTCAACGATGGCAGGTGGCCCTGAGATCAGTGACCACACATACCTGCAGCACCCTATCCCGTCAGGTGGCTGGAACGGTGCGGGTCGCGGGGCTTTTAACCAGCGTGCGTCGACTGGTCACCCGGGAAAAGGGAGAACCTTGGGCGCGCTCCTCCTTGGAAGATTTGACGGGCACCGTCAATGTCTTGGTGTTTCCTAAAAGCTACGCCGCTGGATTGGGTAAAAAACTTCAAGCGGGTCACATCATTGCGGTTTCGGGTCGGCTGAACGAACGTGGAAGAGAAGAGGGCGAAGCCGAACTGATCGCAGAAGACATCCTGCCCATCGAGGAAGCTCTGGCGCGATGGGCAAGAAGTTTGACCCTTTCCATTTCCTCGGGCAGCCTACAAGAGGCCCGCCTGAAAAACTTGAAGGAGCTTTTGAGCAAACACCCCGGATCTTGTCCGGTGTTTTTAGAAGTTCACTCGCCGAACCAGGGGAAGGCTCTGGTGCAAACGGAGGAACGGGTGAAGCCCTCCTATGCGCTTTTGGAGGAAATTGAAAAAATAGGACTCGGGGTGACCGGATTTGCATAGTTCTGAGTCAAAGGAGAAAAAGCATGCCGGATCGCAAGTGCATCCTAGTTGCCGATGATGATCTTGATTTGATCGAGCTCTTGCAGATGGATCTCGTCAAGGAGGGATATGATATTCTTACTGCTACCAACGGAAAAGAGGTTCTGCAAGTTTTGAATCAAAAATCCGTGGACCTGGTGCTGATGGACATCATGATGCCCTACATGGATGGATACCACGTGGCCTACGAGGTTTCCACAAAACAAGGCCACTCCGCTCCCAAAATCCTTTTGATGACCAGCCGGGATACTTCCCGAGAACAAGGAGTAGCAATGCTCAGTGGGGCGGCGGGCATGATTCAGAAACCTTTTTCTCTAGAAACCCTTCACTCCAAAATCAAGGAGGCTTTAAAATGATCCGGGGAGTAGGATTGGGCTTTTTCTGTTTTCTAGCCCTTCTCTCCAGGAGCTGGGCCGCACAAACGTCAGCTTCCTCCAAAACGAGCGCGTCTGCCGTTTCCGCGGATCCATTGCAACAAGCCATCGCGGATTTAAAGAACCCCGATGTGGCACCCCGCCAGGAAGCCGTACAGAAGTTGTCCCAGCTTCGTGATCCACGATCCGTTCCTGCTCTCATAGAATCTCTCAAGGATAGTAATTCCGCGGTCCGGGCCGCGGTGATAGATGCCCTGGGGCTCTTACGCGCCCGGCAGGCTTCCCAGGCGATCGGGGAACTCCTTCTCAAGGATGCGGATGCCCAAGTCCGACAGGCTTGCGCGATTTCCTTGGGTTACATTCGAGATTCACAAACGATTTCTTCTCTCATCGCGGGCCTCAAAGACCCTTCTGAGGGCGTCCGCCATGCGGTCATTCGAACGCTAAGTTTATTCCGAACCTCCGAATCGTTGAAAGCTCTTATGGGTTCTTTGGAGCACAAGGATCCCACCATGCGCCGTGCCGCTGCGGAAGCCTTGGGTGAGCTGGGCATGGAAGAAGCACTCCCCGCCCTGGCCAATCACCTCGAAGAACCGGATCCCTTCTTCCGGCAAACCGTCGCCAATGCCTTGGGGCGTTTTTCGGGAACTAAGGCGGTGGAACCTCTAAAAAAACTCCTTAGCGACAAAGACTCTAACGTCAAGTTGGAGGCCGCCCATGCATTGGCGGGCATGCAAGAGAATGTGGGGGCGGACATCGCCCTTCGCTCTTTAACGGATCCTTCCCCGGGTATCCGCCAAAAAGCCGCGGACATTCTGGGAATGGTTGGAGATAAGGACAAAGCCTACAGTGCTCTACAGAAAGCCTGGAAGGATGAGAAAGATCTCGGGACAAAACATGTCTTCGAATTAAAACTCAATCAGCTCCGGGCTAAACACCGCATCAAAGAGAAAACGGATATTGAAAAAACTAAAAACTAAAACTTTGAAAAACTATTTTCTTTTTCTCTGCTGTTTTTTAGCTTTGTTCCAGCTTTCCCAAGCTCAAGAAAAACGCAAAATAACCCTGCTCTCCGGCGAGGTTGACGTGGCACAGCCTTATACCGATGTCCTGGATGTTCCCACCTCCGCCATCACCGATTACGGCGGGTTTGCTACGCGAACCCGATTTTTCTCCGGAGGAGGGCTTCTCACGTACTTGACGTTCGGTGTTTTTCAAAGACTCAACCTAGGAGCTTCCCTCAACTTCGATCGTTTGATCGGCAATTCGTCTCCTGTCACGATCACGCGTCCCGAAATCCAGGTGAAGTTTCGCTTCTACGATGGGGATCGTTACCTCCCCTCTCTGGCTGTCGGGTATGATGGGCAGGGACTCTTTTACGACCGAGGACTTAAAAAATACATGGAAAGAAGCCGCGGCTTATTCGTGGTGGGATCTTTGGAGATGGGCTTGCCAGGATTTTTCCTCCATCCCGAGTTCAATATTTCTGATTTTGACACGGATGACATCTTCGGGGCAGTCGGAGCCACCTGGACCATTGAGGACAAGATTTCTCTGATGGCGGAATACGACAACATCCGCAGGATCGACAGCGGCCGCTTCAACGCAGGGCTTCGCATCCATGTCACCCCCTTCTTTAACATAGATTTTGCCGTGCGCGAAATTGGAAAAGGGAACACATTTGCCAATGGCGCCTCGCAAAAAGCAGAGCGTATCGTGCAACTTAAATACACAGGAAATTTTTAGAAAAAGGAGAAACCAATCCATGAAAACACAAACATTAGAAAATCCGAAATCGCCCTCTCGGGACTATTTTTTGAACCTTACCCCTGGCAAATTGATGGGCCTAAGGCAGATCACCGATCCCCGCCACCGTTTTAAAGTTTTTGCCCTGGACCAATCCAACTCTTTCAAAAAAGCTCTGCGGAAATTGCACGAAAAAACAGGGAATAAATCCGAGCCCAGCTACGAGGAGATCCGCGATGCCAAGCTGGAGCTGGTGGAGGTGCTGGGCCCTTTCGCTTCCGCTATTCTTTTGGACGTCAATTATGGGGCCCGTCAGGCTCTCAACGCATTCGTCCTGCCCAAGAACGTGGGATTGATCGTGCGCGTGGAGGCTTCTCGAGACGCGGGAATTCCGGGAGAGGTGGAACCCGGCTGGGGAGTCGAAAATATCAAGCGCATGGGAGCCAGCGCGGTGAAGCTCTTGGTGTATCTGGACATTGAGGATAAAGAAAAAACTAAAACCCAACTAAAATTTGTGGAGTTCATCTGGGAAGAGTGCCAGAAGCAGGATATTCTTTTGATGATTGAGGAGCTTTCTTATCCCCGTGTCGGAGAAGAAAAAACCTCTCCCGCTTATTTGTCCCGCAAATCAAAAAACGTGCTGGAAGCGACCAAGCTCATCGGGCCCTACGCCGATATCCTCAAACTAGAATTTCCGGTGGACCTGAAAGCGCTCTCTCCGCAGGCCACAAAAGAGGCCTTAGGAAAACTCAATGAGGCCGCCATCCGTCCCTGGGTACTTCTTTCGGCTGGAGAAAAATTTGAGATCTTCAGTCAGCAGGTGGAGCTGGCCATGCAAGCCGGAAGCTCGGGCTACATGGCTGGGCGCGCCATTTTCAACGAATACTTTGAGCAGCCCACCACGGGAGAGCGAACAAAATTTCTGAAAACGACAGGCATGGAGCGCATTAAAAAACTGAACACCTTGGTAGACCAGTACGCCACCCCATGGATGGATCGCTACCATTTACGCCCCGAGGATCTCGCCCCGGCGGTCTCTCCCCAGTGGTATTTAGGGGAAGAGAAGCCAGCTTCCCATCCTGCAGGAACTACCACGGGAGACTATTGAAGAAAGCGCGAAGATCGAAGATTAAAATTTTAAGCTTCGTACTTTGAGCTTAGAGCTTAGTAAATATGGCTAAAAAGATAGGAATTCTCACGGGAGGGGGCGACTGTCCCGGATTAAATCCCGCCATCCGCGGGTGCGTGTTCATGGCCCATCGTCTTGGGTATGACTGTGTGGGTTTGCGGGATGGATGGAAAGGCTTGATCGAGGGGACGACCATGGCCCTTCCCCCCGCTCAAGTTGAAGATCTTATCTCTCGCGGAGGAACGGTGCTGGGCACTTCTCGCACCAACCCCTACAAGAAAGACGGGGGCGTTCCTCGGTGTTTGGAAACGTTCAAAAAACTGAATCTGGAAGCTCTCGTAGCCATGGGTGGAGAGGATACGCTCGGAGTAGCACATAAACTCTTCAAAGAGCATCAAGTCCCCGTGGTGGGTGTTCCCAAAACCATGGACAACGATCTTTCCGCCACTGACTACACGTTTGGTTTTGACACCTCGGCCACCATTGCCGTAGATGCCGCCGAGAGACTTAAAGACACCGGTAGGAGTCATGGCCGCATCATGCTCTTAGAGGTGATGGGGCGGCACGCAGGCTGGGTCGCCTTATTCACCGGAATCGCTAGCGGGGCGGATTATCTCTGCATTCCCGAAAGACGCGTGAATGTTCCGCAGATGGTGGAAAAACTGAAGGCCGCCCACCAACGCAAGGGATACGCGTTGGTGGTGGCCAGCGAGGCCATCGATCTTCCCGAATCAGGGGGCATAGGGGAGGGAGGCAAAAAAGTGGATCCATTTGGCCACACCATCCTCAAAGAACGCGGGGTAGCCGAGAAGCTTTCCGAACTCATTGAAAAACAGACGGGTATTGAAACCAGGTCTGCGGTCATTGGCCACATCCAACGTGGCGGCCCTCCCACCCTTTTCGATCGGATGCTTTCTACTCGAGTAGGGGTCAAAGCCGCGGAGTTAGTGTCGCAAAAAAAATACGGCGTCATGGTGGCTCTCAGGGGGCAGGAGGTTTTACCTGTTTCTCTAGAGGAAGCTACCGCCAAGCTTAAAACCGTGTCCAGCGAGTGGTTACAGCTGGCAGATGTTTTGTGCCAATGTTAGCAAAACGGGGGTTAGGGATTGGGGATTAGAGTTTGGCCAACCCCGAACTTCCAACCCCCAACAACAAAAAATATGACCAACGATTTCAAGCGTCGCACCATTCTGATCAAGAAAGGTTTCCAGCTCAAATATATAGCCCTTGTATTCTCCAGCGTTTTGATCGCTCTGTTGATTACGGGAGCGGAAATCACTTTCACCTTGCGGTATATCTTAAACGCCAACCCTGGGCTCCAGCCATTCCTGGATCAAATCGGCGGGATGCTGCCCTTGCTTCTGGTCAAATTTCTGATTTATATTGTGATCATCTTGGTCGTGGCGGGGGTGATTTCTCATCGCATCGCAGGGCCCATTTTTCGCTTCGAAAAAAGTGCCAAGGTTGTGGCAACCGGAGATCTCACCCACCGAGTGTCGCTTCGATCCGGAGATCAATTGATGGAACTTCAGGAAGAATTTAATCGGATGGTGGGAAATCTGCAATCCTTGATTCAGAAAGACAGGACCTTGATTCGTCATCTCTCCAACCGCTTGGATGAATTGGCCAAGAAACATCTCAAAGACAAACCTCTCAATGAGGATCTCGACTCACTAAAAAAAGAACTGGAGCACATTACCCAAGGTTTTAAAGCGTAGTTTAGGCCCTAGCTCATGACCGCCTTCCTTTGCCGTCTCCTGCTTATTCTATTTCCTCTCACCACTTTCTCTGCTTCAGTTCAGGATCTGGAGAGAGTATTGGGCCTGGAAGATTCTGTACGCTTGGCCCTGCTCAACAACACAAAGCTGCTTTCTGCAGAACAAGATATTACGATTGCCCAACAGAGAGTTTATGAGGCAAAATTCTTGTTTCTTCCACAGCTGGGGTTTCAAGTGAACGCCACCAAATACAACGCCAAATACCCCTTTTCTCTTTCCGATGATTTTGGCGGATTGCTCTTATTTCCGAACCCAGTGGAAAATCTATACTCCGCCAGAACCTCCGCGCATCTTCCTCTCTATGCCGGAGGAAGAAACTTAAGTACACTACGGCTGACTCAAACCGCTCTCAAACAGGCGCGGGCCCACTACGAAGCCATCAAGGCAGATGCGATCTACAACGCCAAACGGGTATTTTATGCCTTGTTGCTGGCACAACAAAGAGCTCAGATCGGTGAAGCTCGATTGCGCCAAGCCCACCAGATCGTCAAGAATTTAAATCTTTCTGCCTGGGACCGCCTGGAAAAATCTTCAATCCTTTCAGAGCTGGAGTCAGAAGTCGCCCACTCCAAACACAAATTGAACCTTACCCGACTGGAATACTTGAAGGTGCTCAACGTGGAATTAGATACTCCCATTCAAATCTCCGGACGCCTAGAACCAGCTTCCTCTCAGATCAATCTGAATCAAGCCATCATCTGGGCCATGGAGCTGCGCCCCGAACTTCGCTCAGAAATTTTCAAGGCGGAAATGGATACCATCGCGGTCAGCCTGGCCCTCTCCCGAAGGTTTCCCACCGTGCTCATGGGTGTGGATTATGGGGTAGTGGGGCCTGACTTTCCCTTAAGACAAAATAACTGGAACGCCACCATCGCTATTCAATTTCCTCTCTCTTACGATTTCTGGACGCAGTACCATCAAAAGCGAGCCGAGCAAAGACAGGGGAGCCTTAAGCGCACAGAACTTCAGGATCAAGTGAGACTGGAGGTGCGTCAGGCCTACGAAAAATTTGCCTTCTGGCAGTCCGAGTGGCCCAAGCAGCAAAAGGAGTGGCAAAAAGTTCAGGAACTTTTTCAGGCCGCCGCTCGCACTTCCTCTGCGCAGACGGGTGCCCTACGAGGAGTTTTGACCCTGCTCAGGAGCGAAGTGTCCTATCTGGAATCCATTCAGGAGCATCTGCTTGCCAAGGCCGATCTGGAAAAAGCCGTCGGCCGGGAAATCAAATGATGCATCGCACTCTGATCTACGTCCTCTTTTTGATTTCCTGGCTCTCCCATCTCCCTCTAGTCCATGGGACGGAAAGCCCTGACACCTTGTTGCGTGATTTTCTTTGGGAAGAGCTGGCAGAGCTTCCCGCCTCCCAAAGACCCAAAGTTGGACTGGTTTTATCAGGAGGCGGTGCCCGCGGATTTGCCCATGTAGGCACTATCGAGGTTCTGGAGCGCGCAGGGTTTCCCGTAGATGTGGTGGCGGGCACTTCCATCGGAGCGATCGTCGGATCAATGTACGCCAGCGGAGCTTTCACTGCCAAGCTCAAGGAGTTGGCGCGCGCAGCGCGCTTCGATCAGGGAACTAACCTGAACAGAATCGGCTTGATTCGGCTGATGGTAACGGAAAGTCTTCTTTCCACGAAAAAAATGGAGAACTACATTCAGTCAGTCGTGGGGAACAAACAGTTCCATGAACTAAAAAAGCCTTTCGCCTGCGTGGCCATGGATTTAAAGACGGGAGAGCGAATTATTTTCAAAGAAGGGTGGGTAGCCCCCGCGGTTCGGGCCAGCATGAATCTTCCGGGCCTATTCAAGCCCGTAGAATATAGGCACCGGTATTTAGTGGATGGCGGGGTCGTGGATTATATCCCGGTGGATGCAGCGCGACAATTGGGAGCTCAGTATGTTCTGGCCAGCATCACCGAAGGGGACTTCTCTCAAACTTCCGTGACCAATGTTCTTCTTTATTTGCAACAGGTCATCGATATTCGGGGAGCTCTTCTTTCCAAGGCTTCCCGCGAATCGGCTAATTTTATCGTGGAACATGCCGTGGGAGACATTCACTTTCATGAATTCACGCGCTCGGGAGAAGCCGTGGAACGAGGGACCATCGCCACTCAGGAACGACTCAGCAAAGCGAAAGAGCAGTACATTCTCTTCTCCATGCCCTATCTTATGACCAGCTGGAAAAAAGGCACGCAGTTTGATTATGAAGCAAACATTCCTAAAAAAATTAACTAAACTGATTGTGGGGATGATCCTGGTAAAGCCTTTATGGCTGCCGCCATTCTCTCTGGGAATAAGCTTTTGGCCTCACATGGGGGTGAGTTCCAAAAAGGCGTCTTTTGATGAACTCAAGGGCTGGTTCGATCAAGGAAAGTGCCAAAAAATTGTTCGAGATGTTTCGGACATCTGGCTTAAGCAGATTTCAACTCCTTACCAAAATAAAGGCTATTGGTACCTGGGCCAGTGCCATGAAAAATTGGGACATCCCGATAAAGCCTTAGCGACCTATCAAGTAGGAGTCCAACTGTATCCTCAGGACAAAGAACTTCTTTTAGCTTTGGCCAATCTGTTTCATCGCGTAGAACTTGATCGTGAGGCGCGCGCCCTCTTTGAATCCCTCCTTCTTTTGGATCCTGCCCACCTGCAGGCGAACATTGGATTAGCCGAGAGCTACAAAAAATTGGGGCTCCTGGATAAAGCTCTCATTTATTATGAGGCGGCGAGTAAAATTCTCAAACCCGGCAAGGCGGACGGGAATGCGTTCTGGTTGGAATATGCAGATGTGTTGTGCCAAAACGGCCAATGGGAAGCGGCAGAAAATTCCATTCGTAAGATCCTGGAGTCCTCTCCCAACGCAGAGGCCTGGGTCCGGCTGGGGAAAATACAGCGTGCCCAAAGGCAAAAAGCACGTTCTTTGGAAAGCCTGGAACAGGCGCAAAAACTCGATCCGGAACGTTTAGATATTCAGCTGATGTACTCCCTATGGCTGGAAGCCGACGGCCACCATAACCGATCCCTTCAGGCCATCCAAGCCATCCTCAAGCGGGACCCTTTCAATCCTCTCGCTCACTGGATTCTGGCCTGGCATGCCATGAAATCAGGAAAACCTGCCGAGAGCCTACAAAAACTTTCTTCTCTTTCCGAACAACAGCAGTCGCCTTTCCTGGCCCAGGTATCCGCGGCCATGAAGCTCGAGCTACAAAAAAGGACCCTCTCTTCTACATCCTCTCCGTGAAAAAAAATACTGCGTTCACAAAACTCTCGGGAGCGGGAAATGACTTTATCCTTATAGCGAAGACTCTTTCTTCTCAACAGGCCTCTTCTTTGGCCATCCAACTATGCGACCGCCGCCGCGCCATTGGGGCGGATGGAATTCTTTTGGTTTCCCGTACCCCTCAAAAAAGTAATTTTCGTATGCAGTACTATAATTCTGATGGTTCGAGAGCTTTTTGTGGAAATGGTTCGCGTTGTGCCGCGTGGTGGCTGTATCAAAAAGGATGGGCCGGAAAGAACATGGTGCTTCTCTCGGATCAGGGACCCATCCCGGCCACCATCTTGGGGCCTCAACTTGTGCGCATCCGCATGCCCGCCCCTAAAGATCCCCGCTTAGGAATCCCGCTCCATCTCCCCGGCAAGCTCTGGAAGGCTCATTTCATCCACACGGGCGTTCCTCATGCGGTGGTTCTCGTCAAAAATCTTCAAACACTCTCCCTGGAAAACTACGGGCCTCCGGTAAGGTACCATAGAGCCTGGAAACCTTCCGGCGCCAACGTGGATTTTGTGGAACTTAACAGCTCTCCCCTTCGGGTGCGCACTTACGAGAGGGGCGTCGAGGCAGAAACTTTGGCTTGCGGAACAGGGGTCACCGCCGCGGCCTTGGTCGCACATCTTCTGGGAATGCGTTCCTCTCCTGTTGCGGTTCGCACTCAAAGCGGTGACACCCTGCGGGTGCGATTTCATGCTCCCACAAAAACTCTTCCCCGCGAGGTATTTTTGGAAGGCCCCGCCAAAATCACATTTGAAGGGGAGCTCCCGCAGTGATTTTTCCTCTCTTCACGGGTTCCTTCGTAGCATTGGTCACACCTTTCAAAAAAGGAAAGTTAGACGAACCGGCCCTGCGTCGGCTGGTCTCTCTACACCTTAAATCGGGAACACACGGTCTGGTCCCCTGCGGCTCCACGGGAGAGGGAGCCACCCTGACCCCCGAAGAGTTTTTGCAGGTTATCCGCATCGTGGTGGAAGAGGCTACAGGAAAAATTCCCGTGGTGGCGGGGATCGGAACCAACGCCACTTGGAAATCCATAGAGATGGCGGAAAAGGTGGCGGCCTTAAAGGTGGATGGTCTTCTCTCTATCGTTCCCTACTATAACAAGCCTACGCAGGAAGGAATATTCCAGCATTTTAAGGCTCTCGCGGGCAGCACAAAACTACCCATTATCATTTACAACATTCCAGGAAGGACAGGGGTCAACATGCTCCCCCCCACATTGGCCCGATTAGCCAAAGAGTGCAAGAACATCGTGGGGGTTAAGGAAGCTTCCGGGAATCTGGATCAGGTGAGCGAGATTCTAGGGTTGGTCTCTGAAGACTTCTCTCTCCTGTCAGGAGATGATTCTCTGACCCTGCCCATGCTCTCGGTGGGAGCCAGGGGCGTGATCTCGGTGGTGGCCAATATTTGTCCTAAAGAGGTGGCGGAAATGGTAACTTCCTTTTTACAAGGAGACAAAAACCATGCCCTTCAAATCCACCAAAAGCTCTTCGGGCTGACCAAGACTCTCTTCGTGGAAACCAATCCCATTCCTCTCAAGACCGCCATGGGGATGCTGAACCACTGCTCTTCCGAACTGCGCCTTCCTCTGACCCCCCTTTCTGACAACAATCGAAAAGTTCTGGAGCTAGCTCTTCGACGCTACGGGCTTCTTTAATCCCGCTTGCCTTATTTAATCCCGACCTCACCCAGTTCTCAGCTCGGCCAGATTCCTCGGCGGTTGCGACCGCAGGGACACGGCGCCATCTGCGGCGCGCTCTGCGTCTCGGGGCGACCCTGGGCTAACCGCGCCCCTGCGACA
>JACQJM010000226.1 GCA_016205045.1 Elusimicrobiota bacterium
AAATGAAAAAAATAAAAATACTCCTATTTGGCATGGATACCATACCGAGTTTCCCCAAAAAGGTTTTCGGGTTTGTTTTAGCTCTATGTCTAATCTCTATTTCTCCGACCGCTTTCGGAGCTCCGAGTCTTTACGATACCGGAGATCCCGCTCCCGTCAGCGGGGGTTCTTCTGGGGTGACTCTGACCGGAAAGCTCTATCGCGTGATCGCAGATGATTTTGTAAACAAGCGCTCCACAGAGTCCTATATATTGGTGGTAGGGACTGTCACCTACTCTCTCGGCTTTTCCGAACAGATCCCCACTAATGTGATTTCCGGCTCTCTGGTCACGGTGGAGGGAACTCTCCAAAATACCCAGATTAAGCCCAACAAGCTCACCGTTTCGGACCCTAAAACTAACCTAAGTCTCAATGCTTCCCCGGTTTCCCCGTCTTCTGCCCTGGGTCAGATGCGCTTGGGGGTCATCCTTTTCAACTTCTCAGATGACTCCTCTGAACCTATTAATCGCCAGGAGGTCGCCAACCGAGTTTTTAACAACCCCAACTCGGTAAGGAACTTCTATAAACAGGAGTCCTATGGACAATTCGAATTCGCAGGCTCTGAAGCAGATGTGTTTGGGTGGTACACCATTCCTTATCCTAAAGACGAGACTGGTTGCACGGATGACCCCTACCCTCTATGGATGGATGCCGCCCTGGATAAAGCTCTGGTGAACAATCCAGGAGTCCTTTTCTCGGCTTATGACAAGATCGTATTTATCAGCCCAGGGGTTTCTTGTAGTACAGCAGGCAATGCAATGGAAAATGGGCGGTACGTCTGGATAAATTTTATGGACACAGCCGGGACCCCGTTCGAACCTGTGTTGATCCATGAACTCGGGCACACTCTTGGCCTAGGCCATGCGGGGCTTAGAACTTGTTTCCCTACCAGCACAAAGTTCCTGGTCCAGCCAGGAGAATGTTTCGAGGACGAATATGGAGATGTGTATGATCCTATGGGATTAGCCAATTACGACACGCATTTTAATGCCCTCTGGAAAATGAAGCTGGGATGGCTGCCCGACAGCCGCATTAGAGAGGTGAACACCTCGGGGGAGTATCCTCTATATAAACTAGAAGACCTCTCTGGACCCTATCAAGTCTTAAAGATTCCCAAGATCAATACAAGTGAGTACTTTTACATCGAACACAGAGCGTTTGAAAAGGGATCCCTCGTACGATTACCTTTCTATAATGGAACCGACCTCATGACCGATCTCATTATTCCCATTTCGTTCAATACTGGGGAGGATGATCCTCTCTTGTCTGAGAACAACAAATTTGCGGACCCGGGCAATCTCATCACCATCGGACAAATCGCCCACACGGATACGGCCGCCATCCTGAAAGTAACGTTCGGCTGTGCCCAACTAAATCCCACCCTCAGCGTCACACCCGCAACCCAAACAGGTCCGGCAGGTGAAACGATAAGTTATGACTTATTGATTACCAATAGGGACGTGGGTTCGTGCGGGAACACCTCTTTCAAACTAACAGGATTAAACTACTCGGGGGGAACTATTGATTTTGCTCCAGGGGTTCTGACCCTATCCCCAGGAGATTCCGTTCCCGCCAGGGCAACAATTTCCATTCCAGCGGGCACTCCCGTGGGTGATTCTAAAATCAGCGTCAGAGCGGAGGACACAAGCGATCCAACCCGCAAAGGGGAGGGCAAAGCCACCTACACCGTGGCCTGCGATGGGGGGGCTCCCATAGGATCCTCTGTCCAGACGGAGGCCGCAGCCGGTGTCTGCACACTGCCCACATTATCCGTGAGCGTATCTCCCACAAATCAAACAGGTTTTTCGGGGAGAACCGTGAGCTACACGCTATCCGTAAAAAATGATGGTTATTCCAGTGCCAACGTGGACCTGAGCCATGTGGTTCCCGTAGGATGGACTGCAAACTTCGCTCCCCCTTCCCTTCAAGACATTCCCGCTGGAGGGACCGCCTCGTCGGTCTTGTATGTCAATGTCCCGCTAGGAGAGCGGGCCGTCTCCTACGATATCGCCATCATTGCGGTGGATAGGGCCGATTCAACCAACCGGGCTTACGCTTCCGCCACTTACAACATTGATTATACCTCTCCATCCAATCCCCCTGCGGTCAGCCTATCCCCCGTAACCCAAACCGGTCCCCCGGGCGTCACGGTCAACTACGCCCTCTCCGTGAAAAATAATAATTCAGATACGACCATTTTCAATTTGAGCAGTCTTCTTCCCGCTTTGGGTTGGACCGCCGACATATTTCCTCCCTCCCTCAGCCTCCTCCCAGGACAAACAGAATCAGCGACTCTATCTGTTTATGTCCCGCCCGGTCTGAGCACAGGTTCCTATACCATCACCGCAAAGGCAACCAATGCGCTAAGTTCCTCCAACCAGGCCTCCGCCAGCGCCACCTATGTTATTGGGAACCCGGGAATCTGCTCATCCACAAACACCCCGACGGTTAGCGTTTCACCCTCCGACATCACCACGGGCCCCGGGCTGCCGGCTGATTACACCTTGACGGTATCTAACCAAGACGCCGATGGCTGCCCCTCTACACTATTTAACTTTACAAGCGCGGTTCCTGCGGGATGGACGGTGTCCTTTGATCCACCCAGCGTGAACCTTTTACCTCGGCATATCGTGAGCGCGTACATGCGGGTGACTTCGCTTGCCACGGCTCCACCCGATACTTACACCCTCGCTGTCAAAATGACCGATGCCGGAGATCCCACCCACCAAGGCACTGGAAGCGCGCATTACATTATTCCGAGCTTAATCCCTTCCTATGCGGAGACGGTCCAGTCCGGAAACTGGTCCGATCCCAATACCTGGCGTGGCGGGGCTGTGCCTTCTTATCTACCCGTAAAAATAAACATGGGGCACAAAGTGACGATAGATACAATGGTTGCCTCCGCCCAGGGACTCTATATTGATGGAACCGTTTCGTTCAGCCGCTCCGTTTCCAGCCGATTGACCATCACGGATGGGGATGTGGAGGTTGGTCCCCTTTCTACAAGCGGTTGGCTGGACATGGGAACGGAAGAAAGCCCTATCCCTCCAGGGGTCAAGGCCCACCTCAAATTTACAAGCACGGGGCAACATCGCCTTGTGATCGATCCTACCGGAAAACTGACGGTTCGTGGCGCCACCAAAACCATATCCACCCTCGCCACCTCGGACGCCCTGGCTGGGGCTAATCTTATTTCAGTAGACTCAGTGGGGTTAACGGGATGGTCGGTTGGAGATTCAATCACCGTAGATAACGAAAGAAGAACAATTACCTCTATTCAATTGGACTCTCCCATGATCCTCGGCTTGTCTTCTCCCCTTTCCTCAAACCACTACGTCTCCGACACGATCCGGGTGGATAATTTAACCCGAAACGTTCTGCTCGAATCCGACTACAATAAGACTTACATCGTCAATATGTCTAACGGATTTGCCTCCAACTTTGGGGAGTTCAGCAGCTTTGGACTGATAACCAATACGGGGGATACGATCCGTGCCGGAATTCTTTTCACAGGAGGGGGAGCACCCAGCGTAACAGGCTCCCTCTTAAATTCTGTGGTCCGGGACGGGCCCAACTACGCCCTAGCCCTCTATGGGTCTTATCAGAGCCAATTCAAGAACAATCTCTTCTATACCAACAAAGGCGGCATCCATCTTGCGGACTGGAACAAAAACAATCATTTATATTCAAACCATATCTATAACAATGCGGGCAACTGGGGGATCTGGTTGTATAGATCCACAGAGAATACATTTGCTTTTAACGTCATTGATTCCAACGCGGGAGGAATCCAAGGCAAGCTCTCGACCAACCTATTCGTCTCAAACTCCATCCACAATAACTTGGTAGGCATTGATGCGAACTCAACGGATGGCGCTTTAATTTCAAACTACTCTTTTTCCAATGGCGTGGACATCAAAACGCCAGGACCTATGCTTCTATTCGCTGGGGGGGCTCTGGGGTACGACCCCCAAGGAAACTCCAAACCGGCCTCCTCAAGGGAAGTGTTGTTCACGGATTATTGGACCGGCGACTCTGTTCTCTACTTAAAATCAAGTCGTCTCAACCCGACAGCGGGCATGGCCCTGGACACAGGCGATAAAGACGTTTCTGTTGTCTCTTATAATCAGGATAATGATCTTGGAGCTACCCGCCTGTGGGGGCACTACAACGTGCAGGGAACCACATTTGCGTTAGAGGATACCTCTCCCATTTTTAGCGCCTATGCATCCCCGCCCAAGCTCATGCAAGGAACGGGGCATTTGGCTTCTGTGGTCAGCACCCAAGACGCCAATGCGGTCTCCCAACTCATCACCATCCGTAGAGACCTAGGAATTTGGCGGGTGGAGGGCTCGGTTACCGGATGGATGGGTTCTTTTGTGGGGTCTATCTTGAACCAACCTTTTCCCGTGACGTCTCCCCAATTCAACCTGACCTTCACCGAGGGGTCCTCACCCCAGGAAGGAGATCTTCTCGATTTTGCTTTGCTGGCAGGTTCCCAAGATGCCGATCACGCGAAAAAGCTCTTGCTGGGCCCTTCCCCTTTAGGAATAAGTGGGAATCGTTCCAAAATCACGATTCTGCCGGGGGCTGGGTTCAGGATGCTGGGGACCGCTTCCACCCCCGCCCTCTTGAACCGCCTGGATGATTCTTCCCCTTACTATACTTTTGTGGACAGCGGCGCATTAACCTTGTCTCATGTCAACATTCAGAATGTGGATGAACAAGGACTGCAGTTATCAGGATCTGGAGGGATTAGCATCGCCTCCACCACGTTCGATCTGGCCGGCCAGGGAGGGTCAACCGTCTCTTCCTACATTACCGCCAACGGTCTTTACAGTAACGCCACCTTGTATAATCTTGCGTTTGAAAACTCACGACCCAACAATACTCTCTACAATGTGCGGGTTTTAGGTGACGACACACACCTCTCCTGGACGATGAAAAGCTGGGACGGGGAGCGGGGGGGCGCGAGCTATGAATACGATCCTAACGGAAGGATAAGTTGGGGCAAACGATACGACCCTATTCCACCGGCTGTTTCCATGATTTCTCCGATGGATGGGGCTACCCTTTCAGGAGTCGTCAGCGTGTCCGCGTCGGCCTCCGATAACGTGGGTGTGGAGTCTGTGCAGTTCAAGCTGGATGGGGCGAATCTCGGTTTCTCCATCATGACGCCTCCCTACACGATATCCTGGAATACAAACGACGGCACGGTTCCCAATGGTCTCCACACCCTTACCGTTGTGGCTGATGACGGCGTAAACCTCGCGACCTCGCCCGAAGTGCGGGTCAGCGTTTGTAATAGCGGCGCCACAACCGCCAGCTCCCAAAACGGGCCCTGGTCGGACGTAAGAACCTGGGGAGGGTGTTCTGTCCCGAGTGGTAAGCCCGTAATTATTTCCGCTGGGCATACCATCATGGTGGATACGCTGGGGGCTACGGCCGGAGGTATCACGGTCAATGGAACATTGAGATTTAGCCGGGATGTCAACACCCAACTCACCGTTTCGGCAGGAGACCTCACCATAAATCCCGGAGGCTGGCTGGACATGGGGACCGAGGCCAGTCCCATCCCCGGCAGCGTGAAGGCCACTCTCGTTTTAGCCCCTAATCTGGGAGGTATGATTGTAAACGATGGCGGAAAGTTCACGGCCCAAGGCGCCTACAAACCAACTTCCACACAGGCCACCTCGGATACCCTCACAGGAGCCGCCTCTATGGTCTTGTATAGTAACCTGGGTACTCCCTGGGCCGTGGGAGATGAAATTGTAATCGGGAAAACCTCGCCGGAACACTCCAACGAGCGCAGAACCATAACCTCCGTCTCTCAAGTGGTCAATACTATGATCGTCGGACTCTCCTCCCCTTTGGAATATGATCACACATCCTCTTATACCTATGGCGATTTGGATGGCAATGAGTACACCCTTAATAACATTCCCGTTTATGTCGAAAACCTGAGCCGAAATGTGGTCATTCGTTCGGCAGGAACCGACATCCGGAGCAATTCCTCCTACATCGTGAACTACTCCCAGGTCCCCAGCGGATTTGTGGCCAACTACACTGAGTTTGCCTTTTTGGGGAGGGACGACGGAAGAGGAGGCACATTCCCATTCCTGGGGATTTCTTTCCAGGGCAGTTCCGGCTCGCCTAAAAAGATTCCCACGGGCTCCATTTCTCACTCCACCATCCGGGATGGGTTCTATGGATTGGTCACATCCCTGGGGTCGGGGAGCACGTTCCAAGGCAATGCCATCTGCTTTAACCGCTATGGGGTGGATGTGAGCCTGTCCTCCCAAAACACCATTTTTCAAAATCGTGTCTTTTCCAATGGAGTCTTCGGCATCCGCCTGGCAGAGTCCATCAACAACACGCTAAGCCAGAATGCGGTGTATGACAACGAGAAAGGCATAGAGCTTCTGGTGACCGGCTCTGCCGACAGGATTGGGGTCAAGGAAAACACACTGGTTTCCAATGCGGTTTTTGCCAACGGTTATGGCGGCGGAATTAAACTGGGAAGTGTTGATTCTGTGCTGGACACATTCTTGGTGAACAATAAAATATTTTTAAATCTGGGGGCCGGGCTCGATGTGGGGGCTTCCTATGACGGCACATTCGTCTCAAACTACTCTTATGCCAATATAGGCGGGGATGTCTCGATCAAGAATTCCAATAAAGACACATGGATAGGTGGGGCGATCGGTTTTAGTGACACGGGGCTCTCGGCGCCTTCTCCCAGCAGCGGTGAATTGATGCTTGGTGACGGCTCAAGGACGGACCTTAATTTAAAAGGGGTGAGGATCAATTCGGCCAGACAAAATCCGGATTATCTCACCCCCAATCAGGCAGAGAGCATCCTTTCCTACAACCAAAATGCCGAGACGGGCACATTAAGGCTTTGGGGGACGTATGCGGTCTCGGGGTCCACTCTTAGCCTGGAGTCCGGTTCGCGCTTGTACCTTGCCGAAATCCTACCTCCCAGGCTCATGCGCGGGGTGGGACATTCGATTTCTGCCTCCCCCTCCCCTCCCTTTGCCGCTTCCCAACTCATCACCCTCCAGCGCAGCGGTGGCCGCTGGAATGTGAAGGGGACGATTTCCGGCTTCCTGGGATCATTTAGCGGATCTATTTTAAATCAGTCATTTCCCGCAATTCGACCCCAGTTTATACTTTCTTTCAGCGAGGGGCCCTCTCCTCAAGAGGGGGATGAGCTACAGTTCGTTTTGGTGGGAAAATCTGAGGATGTGGGCCGCCAGAAAAAGCTTCTGTTCGGGTTCTCTTATGATCCCACCTCAGGCGTCTATGTTTCTTCCAAGCTCCTCATCAACCCGGATGGGGGATTTAAACTGGCGGGCTCACTTATGGACAAGCTGACCCCCGATACCCCCAACTATACGTTTATAGACAATGGAGCCTTGACGCTGGATCACGCCCAGGTTTTGAACGCGGATGAGCAGGGACTGCAGTTGTCCGGCTCAGGCGGGGTGGACATCTCATTTTCCACATTCGATTTCTCAGGTGCACCGGCCCCCAGTTCCAATGTCTCCACCTACATTACCGCGCGGGACTTAGTCAGCCAAGCCACATTGAACAACGTCGTTTTCAATAATTCGGGTTCTTTTTCTCCCGGAACCATACTTTGCAACATCCGGGTCTTAGGAAACGATTCTGGTTTAACCTGGATGATGAAAAATTCCTTGGGATTAAGAGCAGGAGAGGCCTACGACGACGACCCTCATGACAAGGTCCAATGGGACGACACCCCCATACCCCCGGACACCCAGCCTCCCACAATATCTATAGTCTCCCCGGTCAGCGGGGCCAGCGTGTCGGGAGACATATTGGTTTATGTCTCCACGGCGGATAATGTGGGGGTGGTGGATTGGAGTCTTCAGGTGAATGGCGAGGTGCGCTATGGGAGTACCTCCAACTATATCCCTTTATACACGAGCTCTTTGGATGGATCCGTCACATTGGTGGCCATCGCCCGGGACGCGGCCGGTAACACCGGACAATCCGCTCCGGTTACAATAAAGGTGGACAACATTCCCCCGCTTCTCTCGCAGATAAGATCCTATATCCTCAGGGATTACGACCCTACCATTACCTGGTCCAGCAACGAGCCTTCGGATTCCCAGGTGGAGTATGGCTTGACCACCTCTTATGGGAGTTCGACAAATTTGGATCCTTCACTTGTCATCCAGCATTCTGTCGCTTTAACGGATCTTGAGCCAAGCACCTTATACCACTTCCGGGTCAAATCTAAAGATGCCGCAGGACAGTTGAGGATCTCCTCTGACTACACATTTACTACTCTCAGCGCATTGGGTGATGACATGGGCTTGGTCGGCCTAGTGAGGTCGGAGGGTTTGAATAATTCTCGCTTGGCGGTGTCGATACCGCGCGATGGGAGTGGCCCCAGAGCCATCATGGTAAGTCAGCGCAGAGGAATGGATCAGCAGCTTGTGTTTGGACTACAAGTCAAGGAGGCCAAGATAACCGATTTAACCGGCCGCGAGATCTCTCATGTTACCCAGAACGGGAACGAACCCCTGGTGATTTCTCTTCAAGGAAATTCTGGCCTGAGGGTTGAAACGGGGATTAATCTTATTCAAATGAAGGTTTGTCCGGAGAGTAATCTGGGTGTCTGCAAATGGCGGGGCCGTGCGCTCATCGTGGTTAGATAGGAATCTAGAGGGGAGGGAGCCGTCTTTTGTGCGAGACGGGACTGGTTTTGATCCAGATGCACATTCAGGAGGGGAACCATAGGAAAGTGCGTGTTAGACCCATGCTGTGTGTGAGGTGAGCCTCAGAAATAATATGCCCCAATATACAATCATATAATATATTGACAAAT
>JACQJM010000227.1 GCA_016205045.1 Elusimicrobiota bacterium
AGATAGCAGATAGCAGATAGGCAAAAAATCTTAAAGATTTAGGCATTCTCTAGTTTTTAATTTGTATGAGTCCATTATCTCTATTTTGTAAGAAGGGAGCAATACGTTAATGCCTTTGGCACCAATGCAGAACTTGCTTTAGGATTTCAGTTCCCTCATCTCCCTCAAACAGTCGAACCCCATGCCCTTGAGAAGCTTGGACGAAAGCCACAGGAATGTGGAAATGTTGCGCCTGATCAAAAAGAGTTTTCGCGCTGGAAAAAGCATAGGAATCCGCTACGGAAGCCGCGACCAGTAAGGGTCTGGATCCATATTGAGCCAAAACTCCTTCGGTAACAACCCCTTGATAATCTCTCCCCGGAGACAAAAGGATGACCTTTTCTATTTTGGGATGGATCACAGCCGCATGGATGGCTATATTCGCCCCAATGCTGGCTCCCATCAACACCACTTTTCTCTCCGGAATTCCTTTCTTTTTTAGAAAACCGAGCGCTGCATCCACATCTTGGGCAACGTTATTCCAATCCACCTCACTAAAGGAAGGATACTCTCTTTTTCCTTGAGGGCCTTGTGTGCTTTCTCCATGCCCACGCAGATCTAGAGCGAATGTCCCATAGCCCTTTTCATGAGCGGCAGAACGGAAATTCTGCCACTCTCCTTTTCCCGCTCCTAAACCGTGGAGTAAGATAAAGGTCGAAGCGTCCTTTTTAGGAGGAGTGAAGTCCGCAGACAAAGACCATCCATTCTCTGTCTTTAGCTGAACTTTCTGGGATTTTCTCGCAGGAGAGCCGACTGCCTGAATCAAAAAACAAACAAGAAATAAAGCTATGCAGAATTTAAGCGTAGCGTTCCAGAATTTTCTTTAAAGTTTCTGAGGAAGGTTTTAAATCTTTTTCTCCCAGTTCACATAAGGGAGTATCCACCAATTCCTCTATCTCTATAAAATCTTTTTTCTTAGAGTTGAGATATAAAAGCCCTGTAATCAGTTGCCCCTTTGCCCGCCCCTCTTCCAAGGTTTTGATCGCGGTGATTCGGTCTGCAGGGTCGTACTCTTTACCTAATTTCTTCAACACCAAGTGAGAACCATCCGGCAAGGCAAGATCCTTAACGGTCCCTTCAGCGTAATCCACATGCGTCTCTTCATAAAAAGGAACAAAATCCAGCGCATGCAGCGGAGTGTCTGTTTTCTGAACGTAAGCATAGCTTTTGGTGGAGCCTTCATGATTATTGAAAGTGACACAAGGACTGATCACATCTAACAAAGCCGTTCCGCGATGGGCAATGGCCGCTTTAAGTAAAGGCACCATCTGCTTGGCATCCCCAGAAAAAGACCTGGCGACAAAACTGCACCCCAGTTGAATGGCTATGGCCGCACAATCGATGGTATCAAAGGGATTGACCGCTCCTTTTTTTTGTTTAGAGCCGGGATCTGAAGTGGCCGAAAATTGCCCTTTGGTCAAACCATACACCCCGTTGTTCTCGATCAAGTAGATCATGGGAACGTTCCGACGGATTAAGTGGCAGAACTGCCCTAAGCCAATGGCCGCAGTATCCCCATCCCCGCTGACCCCATGCACCAGCAAGGACCGATTAGCCACTTTGGCTCCCGTAGCCACCGAGGGCATGCGTCCATGAACAGAGTTGAACCCACAGGATCGAGAGAGGAAATAAGCAGGGGTTTTGGAAGAACACCCGATCCCACTCATCTTGGCCACGCGATGAGGCTCCACCCCATACTCATAGAAAGCCTGAATGATGTGGCGAGTAATGGTATCATGGCCACAGCCAGGACACAAGGTAGAAGGAGAACCCTTATAAGACTCTAAGGTCAACCCCAGACGATTGGTTGATTTTTGCTCAGTCATATTGGAAGCCATATTTGTCGCCAAAATCAGTTCTAAGTTCTAGGTTCTATGTTCTATGTTCTAAGTTTCTTTTATAAAGAAAATTCCTCTTCAACTTCGCACTCTGAACTTAGAACTTCGAACTAGCTTCGACCTGCTCGAAGCTATTCTCCTCCCGCCGCAGAGGTGGGCATACTCTCCGCTGCCACCCCATTTTTTCTATAAATCCCCTCCACAAGTGCCTCCGGCGGGATGGGAAACCCGCTGTAATGCAAAACAGAATGAATCTTGTTGATTTCCTTACTCTCTAACTCCAACTTGAGTAGTTGAGCCATTTGAGCATCTCGGTTCTGCTCCACCACGAAAACCCTATCACACTTGGCGAAAAAGTTACGAATCGGCTCAATCTGAAAAGGATATCCTCGCAAGCGGAGATAATGGGTTTTCACACCACGACCACTCAAAGCATCCCGCACCTCTTGCATCGCTTGATGCGTAGACCCATAAGCCAAAATACCGATCTTGGCTCCGGGCATGGAGTTCTCCACAGATGTCGGCAACAATTTGCGCGAGGTCTCAAATTTTTTGAGTAGTCGATCCATGTTTCTCTGATAAACAGTTCCATCCTCGGTATAAGCGGCCTGCTCATTATGACCGCTTCCTCGCGTAAAGTAGGCTGCCAAGGGATGCGAATTCCCCGGGTAAGTCCTATAGGGAATCCCATCCCCATCCACATCCCGGTATCTTTCAAATTCTCCGATCCGCTTGATATCTGCTTGGCTCAACACCTTTCCCCGATCGTAAGGTTTCTCGGGATAAGGAAAGGGATCCGTCAACCACAAATTCATGCCCAAATCCAGATCGCTCATCACAAAAACAGGGGTCTGCAATCTCTCCGCCAAGTCAAATGCCATCATCGAGAAATCAAAACACTCCTGAACGGTTCCTGGAATCAACAGGACGTGTTTGGTGTCCCCATGTGAAAGCGTGGAAACAAACTGCATATCTCCTTGCGCCGTCCGTGTAGGCAACCCCGTGGAAGGTCCAATTCTCTGAATATCAAATATGACCGATGGAACCTCCGCGTAATATCCCAACCCGGCGAACTCCGACATCAAAGAAATACCCGGTCCCGAGGTTCCTGTCATGGCCCGAGCCCCCGCCCAACCCGCTCCCATGACCATGCCCAAGGCCGCAATTTCATCCTCGGCCTGAATAACACAGTACTTTTTTCCCCCCGAGGCATCCTTGCGATACTTCTCAAAAAAATCAATGAGCGTCTCGGTTAAACTGGAAGCGGGCGTGATGGGGTACCACGCCGCCACCGTGCACCCCCCAAAAATGCATCCCAGCGCGGCCGCGGCATTCCCCTCGATCAAGATTTTCCCTGCGGTTTTGTTGCGTCTCTCAATATAAAAAGGATCCTGTTTTTTAAAATTCTCCCGTGCGTATTTTCTTCCCAAATCAATGGCATCCAAATTAATCTTAATCGCTTTTTCCTTATCCCGCAGCTGATGACGAATGGCCCCCTCCACCGCCACGTCTTCGATGCCCAAAAGATGAGCCAAGACTCCTACATAAATCATATTAGTAAGGGGTTTTTTGAGTTTTATATCAGTGATGTGCCGAGCCGCCAGCTTGGCGAACGGCACGGGATAATAAATAATATCGTCTCTTTTGGCAGGACCCGTGAGCACGTAATCCGACTCCACAATGACGACCCCTCCCGAGCGTACCCGAGGAATGTCTTGAAGATAGGTGGACTGATTAAGGCACACCACAATATCCAGTGTGCGTTTTCTCGCCAGATACCCTTTCTCATTAACCCTCATGATATACCAGGTGGGCAGACCCGCAATATTGGAAGGGAACACATTCTTGGGACCCACCGGAACTCCCATGCGAAAGATAGCTTTGGTCAGGATCAAATTAGAGGTTTGAGAACCGGAACCGTTGACAGTGGCCACCTCGATAGTAAAGTCGTTGATAGTCTTATTCATAAAGATCGAATACTGAAGTTCGAAGATCGAAATTTATTTCGCGCTTCGCACTTTGTGCCTCGCTCTTTAAAATGCATTTAACCCGGTAATTTCTCTCCCCACCACGAACGTGTGCACTTCATGGGTTCCCTCGTATTTTTTGACCACTTCTAGGTTGCGAAAATGGCGCCCCGAGTGATAGGCATCGAACGTGAACACGTCCGCGGGAAGAAGCTCCACACACAAACGTGAGATGTCACATGCCTTGGAGACATTGTTGTATTTTGCCATAGACACATGGGCATAAGAAAGTTTGCCCTGATCCTTGAGCCGACCTAGCTGGTACACCACCAACTGACTGTTTTCAATTTCATTTAAAATCCAAACCAGTTTTCTCTGGATCTCCTGTTTTTGGGCCAGGGGAACACCAAACATCTTGCGTGTTTTGGTTACTTGAACCACTTCCTCAAAACAAGCGCGTGCCGCTCCCACCACCCCCCAACAGATACCATACCGAGCTTCCGTCAAGCAGGAAAGCGGGGAAGCCAAGTCTTTTCCCGGGGGTTGAACGGTCTTAGGCAAAAGGTTCTCTCCAGGGATTTCGCAGTTGGAAAACGAGAGGGAGGAGGCTATTCCGGCTCGGAAGGTCCATTTCTCTTCGGAACGATTGGAAAAACCAGGGGCGCCCTTCTCCACCAAGAAACCTCGAATTCCCTCTGAAGTTTTGGCCCACACGACCGCCACATCCGCAAAACCATTCGTGATCCAAACCTTATTTCCATTTAACACCCAGCCATGCCCTTTGCGAACGGCTGTGGTCATCATGTTTCCCGGGTCGGATCCTCCCTGAGGCTCCGTCAAACCGAAGCAGGCTAACTTTTCCGCCCGATGAAGCGCGGGGAGCCATTTTTTCTTCTGTTCCTCGGAACCATACTGATAGATCGCAAACATGCACAAAGAACTCTGTACCGAGACCAAACTTCTAAGCGTGGAATCCCCCGCTTCAATTTCTCGCAAAGCCACCCCGTAGGCTGTGTGGCTGATGGGCTCAAAGGAAGAATCCTCCAAATATTTACCCAAATCTGTCAGGGTGAGTCCAAAAATTCCTAAATTCTCGGCCACTTTCTTGGCGATGGAGCGCACCAAATCCTCCTGGGTGCGGTGAGGAGAAACGATCCCTTTATCCCAGGTCTGAATGTGGGGAAGAATCTCTTTTTTAACAAAAGCCTTGGCGGAGTCCCGAACGATTTTCTCCTCTTCGGCCAGAAAAAGCTCGTCCGTCCGGTAGTAATCAGAGGCGTCTATCTTATATTTCGTTGTTTTGATTTCCATGGTATCTACAAGAGCTAAACACGAAGACCGAAGCTCGAAAATGAGAAAAAATTACCCCCCTCCTCATTTCGCTCTTCGCTCTTTGCGCTTCTATCTTTAGTCGTGGGTGTCTATTTGAGCCCGCTGGAGCGTACCCGAATAATCCACATACACCGCTTTCCAGTCAGAGAAGATATCCAAAGCCGCGGTTCCGGCCTCTCGATGCCCGTTGCCCGTTTGTTTGACCCCTCCAAAGGGCATGTGCACTTCCGCCCCGATGGTGGGGGCATTGATATAGGTGATACCGGTCTCCATGTCCCGGATGGCGCGCATGACCCGGTTCACATCTCTCGTATAAATTGAACCGGAAAGACCAAAGGCGGTGTCATTGAGCACCTGAATCGCTTCTTCAAAAGATTTCACTTTGAGCAAAACCGTCACCGGTCCAAAAATCTCTTCTTGGGCAATCCTCATTTTAGGAGTCCCTTCAAACACAGCCGGTTTCAAGAAATACCCCTTGGCGCACTCTCCCTCCGTGTAGCGCTCCCCGCCTGTCAGGAGCCGAGCCTTATCCTTGTTCTTGCCGATTTCAATATATTCCAAAACCTTCTCCAGTTGACCTTTGTTCACCACCGGGCCCATCTCGGTGGTATCCTTCAAGCCATTGCCCACCTTAATCTTCTTGACCCGATCCACAAAACGCTCCTCGAACTGCTTAAAGACTTTCTCATGGACGATCACGCGGCTGGTGGCGGTGCAGCGCTGCCCGGAGGTGCCGAAAGCTCCCCAAACCGCCCCTTCCAAAGCCAGGTCCAAATCGGCGTCTTCCATTACGATCTGGGCGTTCTTGCCTCCCATCTCCAAACTGCATTTTTTAAAAGACTTCCCGCAAGAAGCTCCAATCTGAGAACCTATGTCGGAAGATCCCGTGAAGGAAATCAAACTGACACCCGGATGTTCCAAGAGGTATTTCCCGGTGGTGGAACCTCGGCCATACACAAGATTGACCACTCCCGAGGGCACCCCCGCTTCCTCGAGGGCCTTGACCAACCGCATCGAAGACTCCGGGGTGTCCGAGGCGGGCTTGAGAACGACCGTATTTCCGCAAATTAAGGCGGGGAACACTTTCCAGGAAGGGATCGCCGCAGGAAAATTCCAGGGAGTGATCAATCCGCACACTCCCATCGGCATGCGAATCGACATGGAAAATTTATCGGGAAGTTCGGAGGTGGTGGTCTGCCCAAAAAGCCGACGGCCTTCTCCCGCATAGTAGAACGCGGTATCGATAGCTTCCTGGACATCCCCCCGCGTTTCTCGAAGAATTTTTCCCATCTCGCGAGTCATAGCCTTGGCGATCTCTTCTTTCTGAGACACCAACACCTGCATCACCTTTAAAAGAATTTCCCCTCTCTTGGCCACAGGCACCTTACGCCAAGAATCAAAGGCCTTGCGGGCCGCTTTCACCGCCTGATCGACATCTTCCGCCGTGGAATCCGGATAAACATCAATGACTTCTTCCGTGGCAGGGTTTATATTTTCAAAACTTCCTCCCTTTGGGGAACGAACCCATTTTCCTGCGATAAAATTGAAAGCCCCATGGCTGGTACTTTTAGATCCTTTAGGTGTCATCTTATTCCCTCGCTCTAGAACGGTGGTCATGAATCTCTCCTCACGGCGGATGCCGTATTTCGAATTGTCTCTTGAATTTTAATCCCTCTTTTACGTATTTCTTCCACAAAAGCACGGCCAGGCACACATTTTTCTACGGGCAATGCCCCCGCTGGTTTAATGCGTTCATGGACCACCATACTCAGCACTATCGCCGCTGAAAACCCAGTGGTTCTTTCCATGGCCGAAAACCCGGTCTGCTCATCATGATAATCCAGCACATCATAAGTCAATTCGGTAGGGTGCGTATTTTTGGTGCCACGAATCTGGACCCGTAAAGCCACCAAATCACGATCCTCCGGAAAAGCCAGGCGAGGACCCACCAACTCCATGAACAACTTGCGAGGAACCACTTTGCCGCCATTGACCTGAATAGGTTTGTCTTCCAAAAATCCCAAATCCTTCAACAACAACATTTTTTCAAAATGCCCAGGATAGCGCAGCGTCTTGTACTCATAATTCTGAAGCTGGTGCTCAAAAGTCCAGGGGCAGGTGGAAGTCCCTCCCCCCGTCACAAAAGATTCCACAATGCCCAGGTGGGGGAACTCGATTTGCTCATACTCGGTAAACGTGGAAACTTGCTGGACTTTTCCTTTTCTCAACACAAAAGCCTTCCCAAAATAAATCCCCAATAGGCCTTCTAAATTATAAACCACTTTGTATCCCAAGGGAGGCCGCGGGGTTTGGGGAAGCCCTCCGCAATAAATTTTTACTTCCTTAGCGATATCTAAATGTTCCATCCCACACACCGCCAAGGAAGTGCACATGCCAGGAGCCAGACCACAGTCCGGGATAAGGGTAATCCCGGCCTGTTTTGCGGCCTTATCCATTTTTAATATCTCTCGAGTAGAATCCAGGTATCCCCCCAGGTCACAGTAGTCCACCTTCATTTTGATGGAGGCTTTGGCGGCAGGTGGGTTGAGATAATAAGGAAGCGCGCTCAACACCCCGTTGGCCCCGCACAACAAGCGGGATAGCTTGGTCGTATCTTGAGCATCCAGCTGTTCTACTTGAAACTTAATCTTACGGGAATCTTTAGGAATGGTTTTTTGGATGCGCTGGAGAGCTGATTTTGCTGCATCCAAGTTGGAATCGGCTAACAGGATGGAGGAGGCATTGCCAAAACGGGCTAGATCATAAGCAGCCGCCGTCCCCTGCTTGCCACAGCCCAGTACGACATACCTATAGAGCACACCAAAAATTTACAATTTTTATCCCAAACAATCAACCGGAGGGTGTGCCGAAAATTTCAGGGCA
This sequence comes from Elusimicrobiota bacterium, assembly GCA_016205045.1. Taxonomy (GTDB): domain Bacteria; phylum Elusimicrobiota; class Elusimicrobia; order JACQJN01; family JACQJN01; genus JACQJM01. The sequence goes on from JACQJM010000227.1 coordinate 8,060, forward strand.
CCCTGCCCCGGGTTCCTGGTTGGGGTTTGCTAGCGCGGGGCGCCTCAAATCTTATGTCCCATAAGATTTGGGCTC